>JAFGLB010000097.1 GCA_016928255.1 Bacteroidota bacterium | reverse complement strand
TCGCATATTACTTTTATTTTTACATAGAAATGAGGTGCACTGTATTTTGATTTTGAAAGTTTTTCTGCTGCCACTTTTTTTATATTAGAAATTTCTATTTCTTTGTCCCGGTATCCGGTTGTACCTTTTTCGTATCCGGTTGATACAGCCTCCCGATTGCCGTGCAATATTTTTTCAATATCATCCTTTATTATCCTGCCGCCTGGTCCTGAACCCAAAATATTTTTTATGTTTAAATTATTTTTTTGTGCAAGATATTTTGCCAGCGGTGAAATTCTTATTCTCGTTATTGAAGCTGGTACTATCTCATCCGAATTCTTTACAGCTCTCTTTTCTTCAAAGATGGTTTTCTTATTCTCTGATAATTTGGATAAAGTCTTCTTCTTGAATTCTGCCGTATCCTCGTCTTTTTCTCCGATAATTGCAATCGGGTCTCCAACTTTTACTTTTTCTCCTTCCTTTACTAATATTTCCAGGAGATATCCTTCATCAACTGCTTCGTATTCCATAGCAGCTTTATCAGTCTCAACTTCGCAGATAACTTTACCCGCCGTGATCTTTTCACCGATAATGACATCCCATTTGATTATCGTTCCTTCTTCCATCGTCGGCGACAGAGCCGTCATTTTTATGAAATCAGCCATTCGGTTTTCCTACAATTTATTTAGAACTTTTTTTACAGCATTGATGATTTTGTCCGTCGAAGGCTGGACAGCAAGCTCAAGTCTGTGGCTGTAAGGCGTTGGTACATCTTCCGATGTAACGATTTCAACAGGACTGTCCAGGTAATCGAATGAATTTCTACTCACGAGATACCCAATATATGAAGCCACACTGCAAAAAGGCCATGAATCGTCGACTATTACGCATCTATTAGTTTTTATTATTGATCTGTAAATCGTTTTTTCATCGAGAGGTCTTATTGTGCGGACATCGATTATTTCGACATCAATTCCTTCCCTGGTTAGTATTTCATTTGCCTGATTCACGAGCTTTAACGGCCGTCCATAAGTTATGACTGTAACATCTTTTCCTTCTTTTTTAATGTCTGCTTTTCCTATTTCAATTAAATATTCATTACCCGGTACTTCGCCTTCCCATCCGTACATAAGTTCGCCTTCCAAAAAAATTACAGGATTATTATCCCTGATGGAACTTTTTAAAAGTCCTTTCGCGTCGTACGGAGTTGCCGGACATACTACTTTCAATCCGGGGATATGTGCAAAAAGTGTCTGCAGAGCCTGAGAATGCTGGCTTGAAAGATATTCTGCAGGACCGTTGGGGCCTCTGAATACGATTGGAACATTTATCTGTCCGCCTGACATATGCAACATTTTTGCGGCATTGTTTATAATCTGATCAAGCGCCTGAATAGAAAAATTAAAGGTCATAAATTCCACGATGGGTCTTAATCCGGCGATCGCCGCACCGATTCCTATTCCTGCGAATCCTTCTTCAGTGATGGGCGTATCTATGACTCTTTTACCGCCATACTTTTCATAAAGTCCTTTCGAGACTTTATACGCACCCTGATATAAGGCAACTTCCTCACCCATTAAAATCACATTTTCATCAAGCGCCATTTCTTCGTCGATGGCCTGCCTTATTGCTTCTCTCATTGTTATTTTAGACACGTATCACTCCATTTATGCAAAAACATCTTTATAGATAGCAGCCGGATCCGGTTCATCGGCATTCTCGGCAAACCTGACAGATTCATCAATCCTATCTCTGCATTTTTTGTCAATTACCTCGTATCCAGCCTGATCGATAATATTATTTTCTAATAGTTCATTTTTAAGGATCAGAATTGGATCGAGCTCCTTATATGCTTCCAGCTCTGCTTTAGTTCTGTACTGTCCGGGATCACTTATAGAATGACCTTTATACCTGTATGTCTTTATTTCCAAAAAAAAAGGATTTTTTTCCTTTCTCATATTTTGGACGATTTCGTTTAATTCTGAATAAACTGTCAGAACATTCATCCCGTCAATTGATAATCCTGTCATGTTATACGATTTTGCCATAACAGTGAAATCTTCGAGGCTCGACACCCTTTTATAGAATGTTCCCATGCCGTACTGATTGTTTTCACAAATGAAAACAACAGGAAGGTTCCAGAGCCTAGCAATGTTAAGTGTTTCATGGAAGGTGCCCTGATGAATGGCTCCGTCTCCAAATACGCATAAAACAACTCCATCTTCGTTCTTATATGAAATTTTTAGAGCGTAGCCTGCAGCCAACGGAATATGCGCTCCAACAATACCATTTCCGCCAAACATATGATTCTTAACATCAAAAAAATGCATTGATCCGCCCTTACCCTTTGAAATTCCTGATGACTTGCCGAACAGTTCTGCCATCAACGCATCTATGTTTGAACCGCATGCTATAGCATATCCGTGATCGCGGTATGCAGTGAAAACAGCATCTTTTTTTAGGTCAAGTGCGCTAACGGCGCCGACTGCAACCGCTTCCTGTCCGATGTAAAGATGAAGAAATCCGCCGATCTTTTTCAAACCGTACATTTTTGCAGATGTCTCCTCGAACCTTCTTATCAAACACATTTTTTCAATGAGTCCGGTTAAGAATATTCTATCAAATTTTTTTATATCATATTTTTTTATGGATTTTTCCATGATCAGCTTCCTGAAAATTTTACTATTTCCTTTTCACCTTCCATCGGATTAAAGTATACAGCGTATTCAATTATTGTTTCCAATGCGATATAATCCGAAGACTCTTTCTTCAATTTCCAGAATGCATGAAGTTTGCTGCCGATTTTTTCAATTATCATTGATTTCAACGAGGGATTATCTATAATATTTATTTTTCCTGATACGTTTATTATTTCATTAAGCTCCTTTGTCTGAAACATCCATGATGCAGAAGGATTCTTTTTTAAATCTTCGACTTTTAAAAAATCAGCAGAGGTTATTGCATAAATTGCTTGTTCCATATCGGGAAATATAGTCGGGTACATCCACCTTAAACAGGGCTTTATATCGGAAGATACCGTCGATAATATTGCACAATTTGAATTATCCAATAATTCATCAATCTTCAAAATAATCTCTTTTTTTGTCATATTTGCTCCGTATAATAAAATTCAGACCTTATGAAAGCACCTCTATAAAAAATCAGGCAACTCTTTATGCTGAGAAGACAGGGCGGATTTTCTAGAGGTGGATTTTGTAATGTTATATATGTTTGGTTTAATAGTATTTTCTTTGGGGCATGGATTCAATTTATTTAATACTGAAAAAATTTCAGGAAAACCGAAAATCCACTTGCTGCTTTTCATCTTTCTATGATATTCTGGAAAAACATTTTCATCGATTAGATCATAATCGTTAAATGCCCTGCAGTATTTATTATATTCCTTTATTATTTCTTCCTCCAAATTAAAAATATTTATACCGGTATTGAAAGATTTTAAATTTGCCGTAATGCTTTTTTTTGATGAAACTGAGTTATCAATAATCTCATACTCGGGTTTTTTTAATACATCTTCCAGCTTGCAGAGATCGCTTTCAATGAGAAGGGTGCCGTGGTGTAAAGAGCTGTTTCTTTTATGACAGAATGCGTTTCCTGATACTTTTTTCCCGAATACCAGAATATCATTATTAGGAGAAATATGAGAATATATTTTCCATTTACTCAAAGTATCGGTGATGACGGAAAAATTTTCATCTTTATTGAAAAATTTTTTTCTCGAGATAAACGAAAAGTTAAGATTTCCGAGATCTTGATAAACGGTTCCTCCTCCCGAAATACGCCTTCCGAGTTGAATATTTTGTTTTTGTATGCTGCCGACATCGCATTCCTTAAAAGGATTTTGATACCTGCCGATTACTATTGAACCGATGGATTGCCATAAAAAAAGAATTTTATATTCTCCGGTCAGGTTATCCATTGCATATTCTTCAAATGCAAGATTGTGGAATATATTATTATTAGTGCTCTTTATAACGATATTTCCAGGCATTTGATAAGCTCTTTTAGTTAATGACAAGCGATATATATGACTTCCTTAATATCTTTTAATAGTCAGAACGAGATACTTGCCGATATAGTTCCGTTTTATGGAATAATTCTATCAATTTAAACCTTACGTGTATGTGCCTGCCGTTAAATAACTGGAACTGCATAAAATTGGATTTTGTTATAACAATAATATAGAGTGATCATCAATTGAAGGTTTAAAATGATTAGACTGAAATATCGAATGAACTGATTGAAATAAATGATTTCGTAAAGAATGGAACAATGAGTAAAAATTTCAAAAATCCTCGTATCGTGGTCATAGGAGCTGGATTCGGAGGATTGCAGGCTGTTCGTACATTAGCCAAATATCCTGTTGAGACAATTCTCATTGATCGCAATAATTATCACACGTTTACTCCATTGCTGTATCAAGTTGCAGCCGCAGAACTGGAGCCGGAAGATATTGCTTTCCCGATAAGAAGCATCATACGCAGATTTCACCACACTCATTTCTTTATGTCGAAAGTGGAGCATGTTGATTTTGAAAACCGTAAAGTAGAAATAAACGGGCATACGGTCTCTTATGACTATCTTATTCTTGGTATAGGAAGTGTTACTCAATATTTTAATGTTCCCGGTGCCGCAGAATACACTTTTTCTTTAAAGACTATTGAACAGGCAATAACTTTACGCAATCAAATTCTTTCATGTTTTGAGCGGGCGATTGATGAACAGGACCTGGAACATCAAAGACGATTATTAACATTTGTTATCGTTGGTGGTGGGGCAACCGGAGTTGAATTTGCCGGTGCATTGGCTGAGCTTATTCGCGGCCCGCTGAGAAAGGATTTCAAACAACTGGATTTCCGAAATGTCCGGATTATTCTTTTGGAGGCGGCTGATTCTTTAATTGCTGGCTTCCCGGATCGCCTTAGTGCCTACGCTCAGAAACGGCTTCAACAGATGAAGGTAAATGTACAAATGCATTCACCAGTGAGTGAAATTACTAAAAAGAATGTCCGATTAAAGAATGGGACAGTAATACCGACAGAGACAGTAATCTGGACGGCAGGTGTGTATGGTCACCCGCTTGCACAACTATGGCAGCTCCCGACTGTTCGCAACGGACGCGTGCCTGTTCTTCCAAACCTTCAATTAGTCGACCATCCTGAAATATTTGTCATTGGTGATCTAGTACATGCGGAAGAGAATGGATTTCCCCTTCCGATGCTTGCTTCTGTCGCTGTACAACAAGGAGTGAGAGCGGCTCAGAATATCGTCAGACAAATTAAAGGAATAAGTTCTGTACCTTTCCGATATCGGAATCTTGGAACAATGGTAACAATCGGCTGCAATTCAGCAGTTGCCAGTCTTGGGAAATTGAATATTACAGGTTTTTCGGCTTGGATTGTCTGGTTAAGTCTACATCTTGTAAAATTAATTGGTTTCCGCAATAAACTATTTGTAATCATTAACTGGGCATGGGATTATTTTTTCTACGAGCGTGCAATCCGCCTAATTTTACCAGCAGCGGATTCGATGAATTCTGTAATATCAACTAAGGCCGATATTCCAACAAGATTATCCCAAAGTCAAATAAAAATTGAAGAATAATAAAAGATGATACTGATGAATTTTCAATTACTAAACGAATAATTCCCCAAACCATCCGGAGGGTTTATATTTTTCAATTTTACATTTAAAATTTGCAATTCTAAGCAGCGGAGGCACGCACTTCTCTCTACTCTCAACATTGCTTTACATTATAGAAATGCCATTGGATAAAATTCCACATAATTAATACCGGAATGTGGAAATATTTCTTTGAGGTAATTCGAAGGCGGCTTACGTTTCCTTTATTCTTCAATCTCATTTCAAGAAAGTAATAACTTTGCCATAATGCCTGGATGCAGAATGTGACCAATACCTCAAAGACTTTGGTTCAAGCAAGTTGAGTTTTCTTCGCGAAATTGCAGAGCGAGTTATCGAACTTAATCCCAATTTGACCGGAGTCAGTGATCCCGACATCGTCGGGAGAAGCTAGCTATGTTGTCAAATTGAGGATCCCGCTATTGCGACTTGGCTTAGATGGCGGGACAAGCAGCTTATTTCCTGAAGGGATGATCACGAAGTGGTCACTTCGTGACTTTGCCACAAAAACTCGAATCGCCGATAAGAGAGGGAGTGCTGTTCTAGACTCTCATTTATACACATAAATCCAATTTGGTTAATAAACGCCAAAATTATTGTTTATCCGGATAACATCTCCTTTGCAACAACTCCGCATGTTGCAATTCACTTAGAGGAATGCTAACTTTACACCTGTAGTGCTGCTGCTCTGTACGCCAGGGAAGGGGTTTGGAAGATGAGTATGGACACATAAAAAAATTTTATCGGACAGACGTCCGGTCCTTTTTTGCGCCGAATCATTCCAAAGAAATTTTATAACCTTCATCAAACAATCCTGACCTTTAGTCGTTGGCATTACTATTCGAGATTTATTCGCGTTTATCCATCAATACACACACACACTTTCTTGTAAAAATATTACAGGATTTATTTAAATATTCTTACCCTATCTTGCTCAAATATAGCTATGGCGAAAGAATGTATGATTTTCTCAAACAAGATTATTATTTAAGCATATAGTGTCCATGTATGCCCGTAATAAGTCTGTACTGATTAATATCTATTAGGACAACTACTATGGAAATCGAAGATAAGACTTTAAAAAAATGGCAGTATCTCTTGCTAATCTGTATTCTGACACTCTTGATAGCTTCAGGCGGCTACCTCTATTATCACCATCAGGCAAGTAATCTCCGGAAAGAAAAACACAATGACCTTCAAGCAATTGCCGAACTGAAAATAGGTCAACTTGTGCAATGGAAGAAGGAAAGAATTGCAGATGCCCGCGTTTTATCCCATCGGCCTGTTTTTATTGGTGAAATTGAACAATGGCTTCTCAGGAAAAAAAATAATACGCTGAAAAATAATCTTGAATACCGCCTTATCGTTCCGAAAAAAGAATATGGGTATGAAAACATTTTTCTGGCGTCCGTCGAAGGTGAGCCCTTTCTCTCTGCTGAACAGACCTTATTCCACTTTGATTCGGTTACATCTGAAAATATTAGGAGGGTAGTCAAGTATGATAGTGTCGTTTTATCAGATTTCTATCGATGCAAGTTAGAAAACAAAATTCACTATGATATATATGCACCGTTAAAGAATGAAAAGAATTTCACGATTGCAGTACTGCTTCTCAGGGTCAATCCAAGCGACTATCTCTATCCTCTGATTCAATCATGGCCGACACCGAGTAAATCGTCAGAAACTCTCATTCTCCGAAAGGAAGGCGACAGCGTCCTGTTTCTGAATGACTTACGGTTTCGTGCCGGTGCTGCTTTAACCTTGAAGATTCCCTTAGCTCGAAATGATATACCTGCCGTTCAATCGATCTTAGGTTCTGAAGGAATTTTTGAAGGCAGGGATTATCGCGGTGTGGAAGTGCTCTCAGATATTCGCCGTGTGCCGGGTACTTCGTGGACTATGGTTGCTAAGGTAGACCAAGAAGAGATATATTCCGATCTCTATCAACAGTCAATAATAATTTCTGTGTTGACAGGAATATTGATACTGTTATGTGGGATCGGGATTATGTGGATCTATCATTTCCGTCAAAGGAATATCTATAGAACCTTATGGCAGGTGCAAGAAGAATATCGCACGACTCTCTACAGTATTGGCGATGCAGTAATCACAACAGATACAAGCGGAAGGGTGCGGTACATGAATGTTGTTGCCGAGCAGTTGACAGGATGGGAAGAGGGTGATGCAAAAAATAATCCGCTTGAAAAAGTATTTCATATTATCAATGAAGTTACAAGGGTACGAGTGCAAAACCCTTCTAAGCAGCGGGGGAGGGATGGCGCCTATGGCGCCACGTCGTTCCGATAAAAGAATCGGAACTCCGTTCCAGTCTAATCATCCTGTTGCTATGTAAAATAAAAAATCCTGGACAAGCCAGGATTTTTTATTTTAGTAGCGGGGGAGGGATTCGAACCCACGACCTGCGGATTATGATTCCGACGCTCTAACCAGCTGAGCTACCCCGCCGTACAAATGAAGATTGAAGAATTTAGAATTAAGATTCAAAAGAACAAAAAATCAAATTCACTTCATTATGAGCGAAAAATAAGGCGGAATTAAGACCGCCTTATTTAAATATATAAAGAAATGAGAGGATCTGCAATGAGAATTTCAAACAGCAGTTAGGCTTTTATAAAAAAGATTAATTCAATGGTTCTTCACTATTTAACCTCTGCCAGTAATTTACTGAACTGCTCGTACGACCTGGAACCAATAACGAAAGAATGCTGCCTCCCGGCTGTGTTATAAAAGAATGTCGCAGGTATTGCGCCGTTCCACGAAACGTTAAAAGTGTTCATCAAATCTTCCTGGTTCTTTGCATTAGCAATGTAAATTTTAAAAGGTACTCTGTATCTCTTAATAAATGGAATAACCTTGCCGTCCGCATCGCCTGGATCGTCTACACTGATCCCGATTATTTCATACTTACTATTGTTGATATCGTTCGCAAGCTTTACCAGATCCGGAAATTCCTCCACGCATGGCGGACACCATGTTGCCCAAACATTTAATAATAGTATCTTCCCATTCCTGTTTGCCGTCAGGCTCCTGATGCCGCTTTCATCAACATATTCGATTTTATAATCGGTTTTATCTTTCCCGGGTTCAGATTTCTCGGAAATGCATCCAAATCCTGCCGTTATCAGTATTAATAAAAGAGCCGTCGTTTTCATGTCTTAATTTACCCTCTTTATTGTACATCCGAATGCTTTCGTCTCGCTCTTTTCAATATCCTTACCTGCCAGCACAGCGTCGAGCGCATGGCGCAGGTCGTCGGAATTTACTTTCTCCGGATTCTTTGAATCGTCTATCCGCCCATGATACAATATCTCGAAATTATTGTTCAATACGTATATTTCGGGAGTTACCGAAGCGCCGAGCCTGTCCGCTATTACGTTCTTATGATCTTTAAGAATAACGAAGCCGAAACCGTTTTGCGCAGCATGCTCTTTAATTTCTTCGACCGATTCCTGTTTATTTGAATTTATGCCTATGAATACAACACCTTTCTCTGAATAATCCTTATACAATTGAACCATCCGTTCGTTGTATGCATTCGAAATCGGACATTGCGTCGCAATAAACATCAGCACGATAATTTTCGAAGATTTGTAATCGGTCAGTGAATGCGTATTGCCTTTATAATCCTCGAGCGTGAAATTATCGATCTTCTTTTTTGATTCTGAACCCTGTACAGGAAGCAGGATCAGCAATACAAATGTAAATATTGATACGATCTTTTTCATAAAACATTCCTTTCAATTAAGCAGCCATAAAAGATATCCGTAACCTTCTTTTTCCATGTCTTCTTTGGGAATAAATTTAAGCGAAGCTGAGTTAATACAATATCTCAGGTTGGCCGGTGCGGGGCCGTCATCAAAAACATGGCCAAGGTGTGTGCCGCCATTTTTGCTTTTAACTTCTATCCTGTCCATCGCAAGGGAGGAATCCCGCTTCTTAATAATAAAACGCGGATCGATTGGTTTCTTGAAACTCGGCCAGCCCGTACCTGAATCAAATTTATCCGCGGAGCTGAATAATGGCTCTCCCGAAACTATATCAACATATATTCCTTCTTTATGATTATCCCAGTATGCATTGTTGAACGGCGGCTCGGTTCCGCATTGTTCTGCTACCTAGTATTGCAGATCAGTAAGTTTATTTTTCACATCTTCATCTGCGGGCTTTTTATATTTTTCCAATCCGACATCTCCCCATACCGCCTTTATATACTGATCTCTTCCGGATGCGCTTCGATATGTATAATACCGGGCAGGATTCTTTTTGCAGTACTGCTGATGGTAATCCTCCGCGGGGAAAAATTCCGGCAGCTTTATTATTTTTGTAACAATCGACCTGTCGAATATTCCCGATTTTGCTATTATTTCTTTTGATTTTTCTGCAAGTATTTTTTGCTCGTTGTTATGATAGAAAATTGCCGACTGATACTGCGAGCCGCGGTCTGCGAATGCACCGCTGTCGTCCGTCGGATCGATCTGCCGCCAGAAAATATCCAGAAGCTCGCTGAAGCTTATTATCTTCGGATCGAAAAGTATCTGAACTGCCTCCAGATGGCCTGTTTTGCCGGAGCAGACTTCTTCGTAAGTAGGATTTTTTACATGCCCGCCCGAATATCCCGAAGTTACCTGTTTAATGCCGTCCAGGTCTAGAAAAGTCGATTCAATGCACCAGAAACATCCGCCTGCGAAAGTTGCCGTGTCGAGTTTTGCCGATGAGGAAATTGATATTTGCTGTTCCATTTGTTTTGGTTCCATTTTTATACATGAGCCCAGAATTAATGTAATTAGTAACAAGAGAACTTTTTTCACAGTCATGCTCAATTTAGTAAATATGTGTTTGCAGTTATTATTAACAACAGATTTTGGAAAGAATTAGTTTCTCATTTTGCTCTATGCGCAATAAAAAAAACGTAACTTTTGCCGGGTATTCCCGTTAAACATATATATAGAGGTTATGGAAGCGCCTATCACATACAAGCTCAATATGGGACAATCTGCGTCAATCGCATATTACC
Organism: Bacteroidota bacterium; assembly: GCA_016928255.1. Taxonomy (GTDB): domain Bacteria; phylum Bacteroidota; class Ignavibacteria; order UBA10030; family UBA10030; genus Fen-1298. The sequence continues at coordinate 15,125 of JAFGLB010000097.1, read as the reverse complement.
CGGTTATCAATCTATTTACCAATAAAGTACTGGCAAAGGCAGAAGAATCCATTGCGCCGATTGCAAACGGATGCCGCAGGTATATTATTGAATATGAACTGGAGAGTCCGCGTTCGGTTGAAGAGTATACTTACGAGCTTCTAAATCTGGGTGTTTTGTGGCGTACCTATGGCGGCATGGCGCTTTCCGTTAGAACAGCACCGTTTCGTCTGATGGCATTTTTAGCTGGTGTGCGTAAAAAGAATGAGTTCATAAAAGCTCTTGTAGATCCGATAAGAGGATTTTTAATGTCGTTATTTCTTGCCCGCGAAAATGCGGAACGGCTTACGGAACCGCCCGAGAATCTGCAGGAGTTCGAACGTTTTGTGCAATGGCTGGAAGCAACCGGTGATTTCCGGGAAGATGCTTTTCGCTTCATACGCTGGCTGGCATATTTCAATACATTAAACCCGACTCAATTCAACGAGACAATGAAAAAAGTCTTGAATTTTTCCGCCTGGTTTGAAAAAGAGAGCTTAAACAGTTTAGGAAGTTATACACAGAACGTCGAAGGCTTCCTGAAAACGAGGATGCGTTATTACAGATGGCGCGAAGACAGGTTTGTATGTCTCCGCACGCGGGTTGAGTACCATCTTAATATGACAGGTGCCGAGATAATGAATCGGGCTTTCCAGCCGGAATTTCTTTCAGCTCATAAAAAAACCGTTCTTGTTCCCGGCTGTATGCGCCTGCGCTCTGCCCGCAAATGCGAGGGCATAAAAACTCCGAATGGAATTCTTTGCACTGGATGCGAACCCAGGTGCAGTGTAAACCGGCTGAGGATAATGGGGCATACAAATAACTTTTATGTTTGTATTTTGCCGCATTCGACAGATCTCTCGCGCTGGGCGGCAAAGCCGGATGCGCCCTCTCATGCAGTTGTCGGGGTGGCATGCCTTTCGGTGCTTGTGCAGGGCGGCTGGGAACTGAGGCGCTGGAACATACCTGCGCAGTGCGTTTTATTAAATGAATGCGGATGCAGGAAGCACTGGGACAATATTGGATTTCCGACTGAATTGGATGTGCGCGAGCTGAAAAAAATTCTGCAGACCGATTCGCCCGATCTGCGTATTCTGACTGAACGTCAGAAGGTAATTTTGAAAAACTAAAAAAGGAGAGGGGCTGCTGAAATTAGAATCCTACTGCACCGCTCCAAAATGCCAGTAACCCGCAAAGAATTAACAGTGTTCCAGCAATTTTATTTACAACGAGAATTCCGTTCGTGCTTATTTTTTCTCTGAAAAAGTGGACAAGAGTGGTTAGGATAGCGAACCAGCCCATTGTTCCGAGAAAAATACCGGCAACAAGGAATACTGCCATCGAGTAATCGCCGACAATCCGGTCAGGTCCGACGCCTGCAAACACTGCTGCAAATCCGAAAAGCACCATGGGATTAGACAGGGTAAGAAAATAGACCGAGAAAAAAGTCCGCGTATGACCGTTGGATCCATTGGCAGTTTCCGTAGAAGGGTGGGAGCGGAAAGCGTGGTAGCCGAAAAAAAGCAGAAGAACGCCGCCGACGATGCGGATTGCATTCATATTGTCGGTTATAAAATTTGAAATAAGCGTAATGCCGAAAGCAGCTACGATTCCGTATGTCATATCGGCTGCTGCCGCACCAAGCCCCACAAACAGACCGCGCTTGAATCCGTATGCGAGCGTTCTGCGGATGCAAAGTATTCCATTTGGACCCACAGGTACGGCAAGAGAAAAGCCGATTGCAAATCCTCTCAAAAGGTAAATTAACTCCACCGGTTTCGCTTAAAGATGCTTAGTATTATCATTGCCCACGATGTTCATGATAATAGAACTTATTTTAAAAAACCAGAGGGAAAATAAAGAGCGGGATAAAAAATACTTCTAAAAATTGCCCAGGATATAATTGTTTTTGCGCCTTTTTTTTGTTATTATTCATTATATGTAGAGTTTTCGGGGCTCATAGCTCAGCTTGGTTAGAGCGCTACCTTGACATGGTAGAGGTCATAGGTTCGAGTCCTATTGAGCCCACATTAAAGAAAATTATACGAGAGGGAATAATAAATTTCCTTTCGAGTATGTAATTTTGTCTTTAATTCGGACGTTGGTCCGATTTTTTTTAATTGATATGAATAAAATCAAAATAACATTCCCTGACGGGAACCAGAAAGAATTTGAGCAGGGTATTACAGGCCTGAAAATTGCCGAAGGTATAAGTAAGGGCCTTGCCAAAGAGGCGCTTGCAGTTGAAGTGAATGGAGAGGTATGGGATCTCAACAGGCCGATTAACCAGGATGCATCATTTAAGATTCTAAAATGGTCTGACGACGGCGGTAAGGATGCTTACTGGCACAGTTCCGCTCATTTGATGGCTGAAGCCGTTGAAGTTCTATTTCCAGGAGCGAAATTCGGGATCGGCCCTGCAATCGAGAACGGTTTTTATTATGATCTAGATTTAGGCGATCACAGTCTCACAAAGGAAGATCTGCAGAAGATAGAAGATAAAATGAACGAGCTCGCTTCACGCGATGTTCCGTTTGTTCGTGAGGAAAAAAAATGGGAAGATGCAGTCGAGTTTTTCAAAAAGAAGGGCGACCAGTACAAACTTGAATTGCTGGACGAGTTCAAAGGCCAGACAATCAGTTTATATCATCATGGCAGTTTTACAGATCTGTGCCGCGGGCCGCATTTGCCCTCAACGGGAAAAATTAAAGCGATAAAAATTCTCAGCGTTGCAGGCGCTTATTGGCGCGGCAATGAAAAGAATAAAATGATGCAGCGAATTTACGGCATCACGTTCCCTAACAAAAAAGAGCTTGACGAATACCTGTTCAGGCTGGAAGAAGCGAAACGCCGCGATCACCGCAAGCTTGGTGCCGAGATGGAACTTTTCCTTCTGACGCCCAAGGTGGGAAGCGGACTGCCGTTGTGGCTTCCGAAGGGAACGATCATACGCGAATCGCTTATACAATTTTTAAAAGAAGAACAGTATAAACGCGGGTATCAGGGTGTGGTGACTCCGCATATAGCAAATTTGGATTTGTACAAAACATCAGGTCATTACCCGTATTACAAAGATTCGCAATTTCCGCCTATACAGCTGGAGAGCGGCGAAGCGTTTTTATTGAAACCCATGAACTGTCCGCATCATCATATGATTTATTCGATGAAGCCGCGTTCATACCGCGACTTGCCCATAAGGCTGGCAGAGTACGGTACGGTATACCGTTATGAACAGTCCGGCGAGATGAACGGATTAACACGCGTTCGCGGATTTACACAGGATGATGCACATATATATTGTGCTCACGACCAGTTAAAAGCAGAGATAAAAGCTACGATTGAACTGACCCAATTGGTATTCAGGACTTTCGGTATGGATGTAAAAACCCGGTTATCCTATCGTGACGATAAAAACACCGAAAAATACGGCGGGGAAGCGGCTTTTTGGGACCAGGCCCAGCGGGAAATTAAGGAAGTAGCGGATGATATAAAACTTGATTATTTTATAGGGATAGGTGAAGCTTCCTTCTACGGGCCGAAAGTCGATTTTATGGTGAAGGATGCGCTGAACCGCACATGGCAGCTCGGCACAGTACAGGTTGATTATGTTATGCCCGAACGCTTCCAGCTCGAATATATCGGGCAGGACGGACAGAAGCACAGGCCTGTGATAATTCACCGCGCGCCGTTCGGATCTTTAGAGCGGTTTGTGGGAATTCTTATAGAACATTTTGCAGGAGAGTTTCCTCTATGGCTTGCACCGACGCAGGCGGCAGTCCTGCCGGTAAGCGATGTGTTCCTGGATTATGCGCGGGAAGTTTTTTCGGCATTGAAAGAATCGGGCATCAGAGTTGAACTGGATGACCGCAACGAAAAAGTAGGATATAAGATTCGCGATTGGGAAACGAAGAAAGTTCCTTTTATGCTCGTCGTCGGCGAGAAAGAGAAAAACGGCGGTCTGGTTTCCGTCAGACAGCATAAGAAAGGCGACCAGGGAACTGTAAAGGTAGAAGAGTTCCGGGAACGTATTCTCGAGAACATTAAAGCTAGATCACTCACGATTTAGGAGAATGGAATATTAAACAAGAACGAGCACGCATAAATTCTGAAATCAAAGCACCCCAGGTGCGTTTAATAACAGACAATGGAGAACAGCTTGGTATTGTATCAATAAGCGATGCACTGCGTGAAGCACAGGCAAGAACATCCGATCTTATAGAAATTGTACCGAATGCAACACCGCCGGTCTGTAAGATAATGGATTTTGGTAAATACAGGTACGAACAGGCGAAGAGAGAGAAGATTCAGAAAAAACATCAGCATGTAACGCTCGTCAAGGAAGTAAGATTCCATCCTAATACGGACACGCATGATTTTGATTTTAAAACCAGGCATGCACGTGAATTTATTCTTGAAGGGAATAAAGTAAAAGCAACGGTGGTCTTTAAAGGACGCGAAATTACTTATCAGGAACAGGGCAGGGAACTGCTGGAACGTTTTACTGAAGCAATGGCTGATATTGCCAAGATGGAGCAGGAACCGAAAATGGAGGGACGGCAGATGGTGTCGTACTTCGTGCCGGAAAAAGTAAAAAAGAAGATTATAGAAGTGACAAAAAAAACAAAAGAGGAATAACAACCCATGCCGAAAATGAAAAGCAGACGAAGTGCCGTCAAGACGTTTAAAATTACCGGTACCGGAAAAATAAAACGCCGGAAAGCATTTCGCAGTCATATTTTGACTAGCAAAACGACCAAGCGCAAACGCCATTTACGTAAACCGGGCGCTGTAGCGGAAACAGAAGCATATAAAGTACGCAGATTTTTATTAGCATAAGCTTGAAAGGAAGGTTTAGAAGAAATGCCACGTTCACAAAATAAAGTAGCATCGCATCGGCGGCGCAAAAAACTATTAGCGCAGGCGAAGGGATACTGGGGCGGCCGAAGTAAAGTCCTGACCGTTGCCAAGCATCATGTCGATAAGGCCGGAACACATGCATACCGTCACCGGCGCACAAAGAAACGCGAATTCCGTGCTCTCTGGATAGCCCGCATCAATGCAGCAGCACGCATTCATGGAACAACTTATTCGAAATTGATCTCATCGCTTGAAAAGAAACAAGTAGGGATTAATCGGAAAGTCCTGGCGGATCTGGCTGCGAATCATCAGGCAGCATTCGCCGAAGTTGTAAAATTCGCTTCAGCGTAATTCTAATCTTCTTATCGCTTTTAACCTGTAAAAAATTGCCCTGCAGTTTTCATACAGGAATTAAAAATGGTAAGAAGATTTTTTATCTCATGCCGATTATTTTCAAAACGCACGGGGAATTCGATGCCGGTAGTAAGGATTGAAATATACAAAAGTTTCGACAATACCTATAAAAAGCACATATTAGACGGCGTGCATAAAGCCCTGGTAGATTCTTTTAAAATAAAAGACTCTGACCGCAATCAGTTGATCAGCGAGCTCGATGATTCGAATTTTGAACGGAGTGCCGGGAAATCAAAATCATTCGTAATCATCGAAATTACTGCTTTTAAAGGCCGTTCAAGAGAAGCTAAGCGGATGCTTTATCAGAAAATACGTGAGAATCTGGAAACATCGCCCGGGATAAAACGAAACGATATTCTCATTGTAATAAAAGAACCGGAACTTGTTAATTGGGGATTAAACGGCAAATGTGCCGATGAAATCGATCTCGGTTTTAATGTCAATGTCTAATTTAGAGATATCCTAATATGCTTGAGAATATAAACCAGACAAAGCAGGAATTTACAAACGAACTTCAAAACACTCACGACCTGCAGCAGCTTGAACAATTGCGCATTAAATTTCTCGCCCGCAGCGGCAGGATAGGCGGGTTGTTCGAGGGCATGAAGACAGCGGCGCCGGCAGATAGGCCAATGCTTGGCAAAGCGTTGAACGAACTCAGGCAGTATGCGCAATTGCACTATGACGCGAAAAAAGCTGATTTGGAACAAGCACAAAAGCCGAAGGAAATCCCCTTCGATTTAACGCTCCCCGGCCGTATGAAAAATGTGGGGACAAAGCATCCTGTTATTCAGGTGATGGAAGAAATTAAACGCATTTTCATCAGCATGGGATTTTCAGTCGAGAACGGTCCTGAAATCGAAAGCGATTATTACAACTTTGAAGCTTTGAATTTTGCCCCCGATCATCCGGCACGCGATATGCAGGACACTATTTTTATAGCGGATAAAATCCTGCTCCGCACTCATACATCTCCGGTACAGATACGAGTAATGGAAAAACAAAAGCCGCCGGTGAGGGCTATAATGCCCGGCTGGTCATACAGGAACGAAGCGGTCAGCGCCCGCAGTCTCGTCGCTTTTCATCAGGTCGAAGGGTTGTATGTAGACAAAGGAGTGACATTCAGCGAGCTGAAAGGTACGCTGGTCGCATTCGCGAAGCAGTTTTACGGAAGCTCCATAAAGTACAGGTTCCGTCCGAGTTACTTCCCGTTCACGGAACCCAGTGCAGAGATGGATATCACCTGCTACCTGTGCGGCGGAAAAGGCTGCCGTATCTGCAAATATTCGGGCTGGCTCGAGGTGCTTGGATCAGGTATGGTGCATCCGCATGTATTTAAAGCGGTTGGCTACGATCCGGAAAATTATACCGGTTATGCATTCGGCATGGGAATAGAACGGACTGCATTGCTGAGATACGGCATAGACGATATTCGCATTCTGTACGAAAACGATGTACGATTTTTAAAACAATTCTGAAGATTCTGATAAACAGGCTGACAAAATGAAAGTCTCGCAAAATTGGCTGAAGAAATATATTGATTTTAATCTGACACCGGAACAGTTCACCGAGAAACTTTCTATGCTCGGGTTGGAAGTGGAAGCATTTGAAGACCTGGCGAAGAAATTCGATAAGTTCGTGGTAGGTGAAGTAATTGAGCGGGCGAAACATCCCAACGCTGACCGGTTGTCGGTATGCAAAGTCAGGACCGGAAAAAATGTGGAACAGATCGTATGCGGCGCACCTAATGTTGCTGCAGGCCAAAAAGTCGCAGTTGCGCTTATTGGTGCTGTTGTTCCGTATAACCAGCATGCCCGGGACGGCAAACCATTTACAATAGAGCATGTAAAAATCCGCGGCGTAGAATCAAGCGGGATGATCTGCTCCGAAATAGAGCTCGGTATCGGCAAAGACGCGAGCGGAATTCTTGTGCTTGACACGCCGGCTAAAGCTGGTACACCGCTGGCTAAGTATCTCGGGCAAAACGATGTTATATACGAAATAGGCATTACTCCGAACAGGCCGGATTGTCTTAGCCATATCGGTACGGCTCGCGAGATCGGTGTGCTGGTGAATAAAAAAATCAGGCTTCCCAAAATTGTTCTTAAAGAAATTAAAACTTCTGCTTCTAAATTTGCAGGGATAGAAATTCTTGATAAAGATAAATGCCCGCGTTACTCCGCAAGGATTATTCGCAATATAAAAATCGGGCCGTCGCCGAAGTGGCTGCAGGATGTCCTGACTGCCGTCGGCGTTCGCCCCATCAATAACATTGTCGATGTGACGAATTATGTCTTGATGGAAACAGGCCATCCTCTGCATGCGTTTGATTACGACAAGCTTGCAGGACACAAGGTCGTCATAAAGACAGCAGGTGAAGGGGATAAGTTCGTCACGCTTGACGGAAAAGAGCGGACGCTTACATCCGATACTCTCATGGTATGCGATGGTGAACGCCCGGTAGCAATAGCCGGAGTGATGGGGGGTGCAAATACGGAGATCAGCGATGCAACGGTGAATGTATTGCTGGAAAGTGCATATTTCAAACCGCAGAATATAAGGCGGACTTCAAAATATCTCGGACTCTCCACCGAAGCTTCATACAGGTTTGAACGCGGCGCTGATATCGATATTACAGTAACGGCGGCCGATCGTGCAGCACAGATGATTCAAGAGCTGGCGGGAGGCGAGATACTCAAAGGTGTACTCGATGCCTATCCGAAAAAACGGAAACCAGTAACCGTAAAGGCACACGCTGAAAGAATCAACTCGGTTATCGGAGTATCACTGTCGAAAGCACAAATCATTTCTCTTTTGAAAAAGATTGATCTGTTGTCCAGATCAATTTCTAAGAATGAGATTCTTGTGACAGTGCCGGCTTTCCGAAACGATATTATGGAAGAGATCGATATCATAGAAGAAGTGGCGCGTATTTACGGCTATAATAATATCGAAACAAAAACTCATGCGGCAATTGATTTTTCATCGAATGTTCGTAATGATGAATTTCAGAACGGGATTCGAGAATTTCTCATCGGGTCAGGTTTTAACGAAATTTTAACCATCGGTTTACAGGATGAGGCCACGATGTCTCTTGCAGGCAAAAAGCCGGTGATGGCGGTAAATCCTGTCAGTGCCGAAATGGCAGCCTTGCGGACGAGTCTTGTCACTAGTGCTTTAAAAGTAGTAAAGCACAACCAGAATCATGGTGTCAAAGACCTGCGGTTGTTCGAAATAGGCAATATTCACCTGCTGACGAGTGAAAAAGCCTTAAATTCATTGGAATCCTATAAAGAAGAAGAACGGCTTTTACTGGTAATAAGCGGAAACAGACAGCCTGCCTGTTACGGCAACATCTCACAGCCGGTAGATGTACTGGATATTAAAGGCGAGGTTTCAGTGCTGCTGTCTAAGTTCTGTCTTGACAACTACAGTTTTATTTATTATGATACCCACGAGATATTAAGTGAAGAGTGCGTAGGTATTGAGATTAATGGTACTTATGCCGGGTTCTTTGGAAAAATTAAGAAGCAGATTGCGGATAAGCTTGATATTGATGAAGCTGTATTTGTCTGTGAAATTAATATCGAGACACTCCGCGGCGGTTGGGTCAGAGACCGTAAGTTCTCGCCGCTGCCGAAGTTTCCGATAGTAACACGTGACTTAGCGTTCACGGTTGATGTAACGCTTCCGCAAAGAAATGTGGAAGATGTAATTCGTGAGGCCGGGAAACCGTTATGCATGAACGTTGTTCTTTTTGATACTTACACCGGAGAACAGACGGGAAAAGATAAAAAAAGTGTGGCGTACGATCTCGAGTTCCAATCACCCGATCATACATTGACGGAAGAGGAAGTCGATTCCGTGCTGAAAAAAATTATCGAAGCGGTCAACGAACGGTGTAAAGGTGTATTACGCGGTTAATAGAAGCGATGCACAATACTTGTCTTCAACATTGGTTTTTGTTGAAGCTTAATTTAAATGGCGAAAGCATGGAAGTATATATGCGGCCGGAAATCAGTTGTATAAACGGGGAGCTGAAGTTTGCCTGAACAGCTTTTTGATACTGAAATGGCCGACAAGAAGGACCTGAAGCGTCTTGAAGATGCCTTGCAGTTGTTATGGGAAAAAGCGCGGCGTGTGTCGGATGTAATGATTCAGCTGAAGGCTGAAAACAAGGAACTTCGGAGCAGGATTTCGGGTTTAGAATTAAAAGAACGGCATTCGGCGGAAGAAATTCAGCGCCGTCAAAACGAATTAAATGAAATTCGTGAGGAGCTTGCGAAAGCACAATCGAATGGAAGCAGTTTATTTTCAAAGGAGGAGTTAGAAGTTATAAGGTTACGGCTGAAAGAATTGATTGGCAAAATCAATTCGCGTATATGATATACAATAACGATGACTAAACGTTGTGGAGAATTCAAGACAAACAATACAATTGGTCCAGGTAATGAACGGTAAAAGCATTAAAGTTAAAATATTTGGGAATGAGTACCCGCTTAAAGGAGATAATGAAGATCTCACGAAGCGAGTTGCCTCTTATGTAGACGGAATGTTGATGAAGATTCACGATAAGATCCCGGAACAGCCGCCTTTGACAGTCGCTGTTCTTTCAGCATTGAATATTACAGAGGATCTTCTGCAGGAACGTGATAAGCATACACAGGAGGTAGCTCATCTGGAAGCAGAAGTGGAAAAGCTGTCGAATTATCTTGATAACTGTCTTGCTGCCGAAGCGGTGGACCAACGGATTCAATAGCATCGTTATTTGTTCTTTTAAAAAGGATGCGGAATTTTACTTACCGCACCATCAGCCGTAATCAAAACCATATTAAAGAACTTAACAAGTCTGTTAATATGGGAGCTTGACTCATAAGTGTGGAGCACAGGCCACTTTTTCCACTGCGATTTATCGAAGCGGAAAGAGCCTGCGATGACTTTCTGCAATATGCAGAAACGAGCGGACCGTGGAAGCGTGAAATGCTTAGGCAGGCACCCACTGTGTATGAATAAAGTTCTTTCAATACACTTGATTGTGGCAGATGCGTGCGGTTTTTTATTTAATTGAGGAATGACATGGAACCTTATATATTATTTTTTATCGGTGCGTTAATCGGCATCCTGACTTTTTTTATGGGATGGTCTCTCAATGCGAGAAGCGGCCAGAATAAATTAATGGATGCCCAGGAACGTGCTAAAAAGATTATTGAAGAAGCTGAAAAAGAAGCCGTAACAACAAAACGTGAAAAGCTTCTCGAAGTCAAGGACGAATGGTATAAAAAGAAAAAGGAATTTGAATCTGAAGCCCAATCCAAACGGTCAAAACAGCAGGCATATGAAAAACAGCTGAATAACCGCGAGGAAAACCTGGAAAAGAAGCTGGATCTGCTTACTAAAAAAGAATCTATGCTGCAGACAACCGGCAGGGAAATAGCAGAGCGTCAAAAACGCCTTATTGAAAGGGAGAAGGAAGCAGAGAACTTGATTCAAGAGGAAAATTTACGGCTCGAAAAAATCGCGGGCATCACAAGCGAAGAAGCTAAAAAATTCCTTTACCAGAATCTGATCGAGACAGTAAAATCTGAAGCAACACAAAAACTGAAGGATATACGCGATTCTGCAAAGATTGAAGGAAAGAAGGAAGCGCAGAAAGCGATTATTCAGGCCATACAGAGATCGGCTGTCGATTTTACACTTGAGACGACGGTGAGCGTGCTTAATGTAGGCAATGATGAAATGAAAGGCCGCATAATAGGACGCGAAGGCCGCGATATAAGAGCTTTTGAAGCGGCAACAGGCATCGACGTGATTGTGGATGATACACCCGAAGCTGTCATTTTATCCGGCTTCGATCCCTTCAGGCGTGAAGTTGCCCGGACGGCGCTGGAGCGATTGATTGCCGATGGCAGGATCCATCCTGCACGCATAGAAGAAGTAGTGGAAAAAGTAAAGAAGGAATTGGATGAAGAGGTTATTCATACGGGTGAAAACACTCTTTTGGAAATAGGTTTGCATGGAGCACATCCGGAAATTATAAAGCATATAGGCAGAATGAAATACCGATCCAGCTACGGGCAGAATCTTCTTGAACACAGCATCGAGGTAGCGTATCTTGCCGGAATAATGTCGGCTGAACTGCGGCTGGATCCGATACTGGCAAAACGGGCGGGACTGCTGCATGACATCGGAAAAACAATCGATAAAAGTGTCGAAGGCCCGCATGCTCTGCTCGGATACGAGTTCTGCAAAAAATATAACGAGCATGCCGTAGTATGCAATGCGGTCGGTTCGCACCATGAAGATATTCCAATGGAACATCCTATATCGGCTCTTGTGCAGGCCGCGGACTCCATAAGCGGCGCAAGGCCGGGTGCAAGGCGCGAATCTGTGGAGGAATATATAAAGCGGCTGGAGAAACTGGAAAATATTGCCAAATCATTCAGCGGCGTATTGAGCACATATGCCATTCAGGCCGGGCGTGAAGTGCGAGTTATTGTTAGTCACGAAAAACTTGATGATGCCGCCGCCGATCAGCTTGCTCATGATATCGCGAACAAGATTGAGCAGGAAATGGAATACCCGGGACAGATTAAAGTCGTTGTGGTGAGAGAGTTTAGATCGACGGTTGTGGCAAAATAACTGTGATATAAACGGTCTAGGAAAACAGCTGTTTGCAATATGTCTCTACGTGGAAAGAGTTTACTAAAAATTGGGGTAACCGGCGGAATTGGCAGCGGGAAAACGGCTGTTTGTGAAATTTTTTCCCGTTTTGGCGTGCCTGTTTTTCATTCGGATGAGATTGCCAAGGAGCTTAGCAGTTCAAAGCGGACGATTCGCAATAAACTTATTGCATGTCTCGGTCAGGATGCTTATCTATCTGACGGAGAATTAAATAAACAATTCATTGCGTCAAAGATATTTCAGAATGAAAATCTCCGGCATAAGATCGAAGCTGTTATACATCCTGAAGTTGAGAAAGAAAGAGAACAATGGATTAAAGGCCTGATCAGGCAGGGACACCGGCTATGTATTGTTGAAGCAGCTCTTATTTATGAAGCCGGAGTCGATAAAAAACTGGACGCGGTTATAGTGGTGGATGCTGAAAAAGCTGTCAGAATAGCACGCGTGCGCAAAAGGGACGCAGTGCCGGAAGAGAGCGTAACCGCACGGATCAACGCGCAATACGATGCAAAAAAGAAGGTGGGGAAAGCGGATTTTGTGATATACAACAACGGAACACTCGGAGAACTTGAGTCCAAGGTTCGATTTCTGTATTATTTGTTTAACAATTTGGTTAACGAGGATTAGAATGGCTGAAAAACTGATAGATAAGGAAGCTGATTTTTTCTTTCATACATTTCACCGGCTTGCGGTTGAAATAGATCGTTGCGATGGAGTTTATCTTTATTCGAAGGACGGCAAGCAGTACATTGATTTTTTCGGCGGGCTGGCTGTCAATGCACTTGGCTATAATAATCCGCGTATCAATGCGGCAATAGAAAAACAAGTACGCCGGTATATTCATCTTTCTAATTACTTCCTTCAGGATACTCAAATAGAACTGGCAGAAAAGATTATTAAAGCAACAGGATACAAACGTATCTTTTTTTCCAACAGCGGGACAGAAGCAGTTGAAGGAGCGATCAAACTTGCACGCAAGTGGGGACAAAAAACAGGGAAAACACAATTACTCAATTTGACTAATTCATTCCACGGCAGAACGATGGGTGCATTATCAATGACGGACAGGCCACAGTATCGCAAGGACTATGACCCGTTTCTGCCAAATACGGATTCAGTGCAGTTCAATAATGTGGATAGTCTAAAAGCGAAGATCAGCGAAAGTACTCTTGGCTTTATTCTCGAGAGCATCCAGGGTGAAGGAGGAATAAATGTAGTCAGCAGGGAGTTTGCGGATGAGCTGTCCGCACTTCAGAAGAAGCACGGGTTCCTTCTTATTGCCGATGAGATTCAGGCCGGGATGGGACGGACCGGAAAGTTTTTTGGATTCGAACACATCGGGCTTCAGCCGGATATTGTCGTAATAGCGAAAGCTGTAGGCGGCGGTCTTCCGCTGGGTGCAATTTTAGGAAACGAGAAAGTTGCCGATGTATTCGGTTATGGAGAACATGGAACAACATTCGGCGGCAATCCGGTTGCATGTGCGGCCGGATGCGCAGTGATGGATGAAATTGTTGAAAATGGATTGATGAAGCAGGCAGGTGCAATAGGCGATTATATAAAATCAAAAGCGCTTGAACTGCAGAAAGAATTCCCTTCGATCATCAAAGAAGTCCGGGGCAGGGGCTGTATGCTGGGCATTGAAATCGACAAAGAAGGACAGCCTGTCGTTGATGAATTGATGAATCGCGGTATCATGATTAATTGCACAAACAAGACTGTACTGCGGATGCTTCCGCCTTATATCATGCCACAGAAGTTATGCGATCAGCTGATGAACGAATTGCGCTCTATATTTAAGTCGATGAAATAGAGCGGCTTATAACATAAACACAATGGTTGATTAACAATCAGAGGAAAAGGTTATGGCTCTTACTGAATCGATGAAACTTATTCTTACAAGTGCGATAAAAGACTGGACTAAATTTGCGGTCGAACGAGAGAGGCTTACATTGGCTGCCAACGAGCTTGCTGTAATTACTCGTAAAGTGATTCATGAATGCATTCTTTTTCTAAAAACCAGCAATATCGATGTCCAGTGTGATTCTCCTGATGCGATGAAAATCCTCGGCGTGGATGTTCATATCGATCCCTTAATCGAAGCAAATTTTCCCGTTGTGAAGGCAAGCGTTGTTCTGAAATGCTCAGGAGCAACAAGGTCTATCCTGGTCAACTCGAATATGACGATTTCGGCAGGGGGCAATGTAGTTACCTTCGACGAGCTGAGAAAAAGTATCCCTGCCTCATTTGCTACAAACGCCGCAGATTTTGTAAGGGATAGTTTCCTGTTCGTTTTGCGCGGCGCAAAGGAAGAATAGGATTTTTTTTAACGGAAGTATAACAGGAAAAAATGGAACTTAAGCCTAAACATATTCACGCACCGCAGCTTTATGGAAATTTTTGGCTGAATTCGGAGCCGGTTTCGCTCAGCGATTATACAGGTGAAGTTGTTTTAATAGATTTCTGGGATTATACATGCATCAACTGTATTAGGACTTTTCCATACATCCAAGATTGGCAGTACAAGTACAGCGAGTTCGGATTAAAAGTCGTTGGTATCCATACCCCCGTATTCGAATTTGCCAAAACGTTCGAATGCGTGCATAAGGCGGTCAATCATTTTAATATTACATATCCTGTTTTACTCGATAATGATGCAGTGATGTGGAATGCGTTCGAAGTGGATTCATGGCCCACGCGCTGTCTTGTTGACCGCGACGGGTATATCCGCTTTATGCAGCATGGCGAAGGCGGCTACATGGAATTTGAACGTGCAATTCAGCAGCTGCTGATCGAAGCCGGTTGTCATAGCGAACTTCCTGCTTTAACGCCTCCTCTTTGCGATGAAGACCAGGCGGGAGCGGTCTGTTATCGCCCGACATGCGAGTTGTTTTTAGGATATCTTCGCGGTGCCCTGGGCAACACGGAGGGTTATAATCCGGAGTCAACTATAGAATATACGGATCCCGGTATCTATCTGCCTGAACGTTTTTACCTTACAGGAAAATGGATGAATGAACGTCAATGTTTGCGGTTTGATGGAAACGCCGGAGAAGATGGTACAATTTTACTGCCTTATCAGGCGCGTGAGGTGCATGCTGTAATGGGTTCAAGAAACGGATCTATTTGCGAAGTTAATATACAGCAAAACAGCC
>JAFGLB010000096.1 GCA_016928255.1 Bacteroidota bacterium | reverse complement strand
TTTCTCAAAAAAGGCACTAGTGCTCGTTTCCTTTTAATGGTCATATTAATTAAAATGCAATACTACTTATTGGAAACGGCACTAGAATGACACTCATTCCGTTTGATGTAAACAATAACGAACTGAGAAATAAATTCCTTCTGGAAATACTGCCTGCATCTATTAACGAATTGGATAAGAACACAATGCCTGCATGGGGGAAGATGACTCCCCAGCATATGATTGAGCATCTGATCCTGACCTTTGAAATTTCTGCCGGAAAATTGCAGGTCGGATGCAAAACCCATGAGAGATTTTTACCGCGCGTAAAATTGTTTTTATATGACAATACGGAGACACCTAAGAATTTTAGAAATCCGCTGTTAGAAGAAAATCCGATGCCTCTAAAATATACGGATTATGCCGAAGCAAAGAGTATCCTGATTAAAGAATTATACGGATTTACAGAACATTTTAAATTAAAACCCGATTTTAATTATGTCCATCCGATTTTCGGGCCGCTTGAAAAGGATGAATGGGAACGGGCTCATTTTAAACACTGTTATCATCATCTGCTGCAATTCGGCCTGATTGAACCGGAATGTATTCAGGATAACCCATAAAACAATTAATTGAAAGGATACATTTTGCCTGAAGAGAATTACCTGGAGGAACATGTTCTTGTATTCCCTGCCAAATTGCTGGATGAGGCCGGATATTTTCAGGGATTATCGTTTGATATGGAAAAATATTCGGAAATAATCCACAATTCAAGCAACCATTTATTCATTAAACGAAAAGACGCAGAAAATAATCCTGAATATAAACAACTGATTCCCTATGCCATACTGCATTGCGGCAGCAAGGTATTTATTTACCGCCGCGGTAAATTGCTTGCAGAGAAAAGACTTCATGGCAATTTTTCTTTGGGAGTCGGCGGACACATTTCCGCAACTGATCCGGGATTGTTCGGTACTTCGTATGAGGATGGGCTCAAAAGAGAAATCAATGAAGAAGTCTATATTGAATCAAAATATAAACAGCGAATAGTTGCATTGCTCAATGATGACTCAAACGATGTAGGAAGAGTTCATCTGGGTATAGTGCATTTATTGACTTTGGAAAAACCGATTGTAAGACCGAAGGAAAAATCCATTAATGAAACAAAGTTTACGGATATGGAAGAGCTTCGGCGTACAATCGACATGTTTGAAAACTGGTCGAAAATATGCATAGAAAATATCGGGAAAATTCTTGATTGCGCGCATTAATCCTTCCTGTTAATCTAAATATTCCGGTATTGCGTAACTTATTCCTTTCATAATTTTCTAAATCTGTGATTTATTTAATAGATTTTTAAGTAATTTTTGATTTAATTAGATACAGTGCAGTCTTTAGAAATTACTGAATATTCATTTAAACATTAAGAGATTTATGGAATCCAAACTTATGACAAAAAGTCCCTTGCAGGCTGCAAGGGCATCATATAAACCAAAACTGCCTGACGGACTGGCAGGCAATGTTGAAATCAAGGAAGGTTCTCCCACTCAATCGATAGCACATCAAAAAGAAATCAGCAAAATATTCCCTCATACTTACGGTTTACCCATTCTCAATATAGAATCCGGCTCAAAACCTCTGAAATCTGTATCAATCAACGTCGGTGTAATACTTTCAGGCGGCCAGGCGCCCGGAGGGCACAACGTTATTGCAGGTCTTTTTGACGGTTTAAAAACTTTAAACAGCGAAAGTAAATTATACGGCTTTTTAGGCGGTCCATCGGGACTGGTTGACGGCAAGTATAAAGAATTGACGGCTGAGATCGTTGAAGATTACAGAAATACAGGCGGTTTCGATATAATCGGCAGCGGCAGAACTAAACTGGAAGAGCAGTCGCAATTCGACAAGGGCCTCGAGAATTGTAAGAAACTCGGCATTAACGCGCTGGTAATTATCGGCGGTGACGACTCTAACACTAATGCATGTGTCCTGGCCGAATACTATAAGTCTATTAACGCAAATATACAGGTCATTGGATGTCCGAAGACTATCGACGGTGATTTGAAAAACGGAATGATTGAAGCATCTTTCGGATTTGATACGGCCTGCAAAGTATATTCGGAACTCATTGGAAATATTGCACGTGATGCGCTGTCCTCCAAAAAATACTGGCATTTCATAAAACTGATGGGCCGATCCGCTTCGCATATAGCGCTTGAATGCGTTTTGCAGACCCGCCCAAATTACGCCGTCATATCCGAGGAAGTCCTGGAAAAAAAATTAACATTAGATCAAATCGTTGAAGATATAGCGAGGGTTGTCAAAACACGCTCTGATAACGGTGAAAACTTCGGTGTATGTCTAATACCCGAAGGACTCATCGAATTTGTGCCGGAGGTCAAGAAGTTGATCTTGCAGATTAACGACTTACTTGCGCACAAGGCCGATTTCTTCAATTCTCTTGAAACAGACGACGATAAATTCCAATTCGTAAACAGTCATATTGATGCAGATTCGGCAAAAGCTTTCAATTCGCTTCCGAAAGAAATCCAGATACAGCTGTTAATGGACCGCGATCCGCATGGCAATGTACAGGTCTCGCGAATCGAGACAGAAAAGCTGCTAATCGATATGGTTGAGGATAAACTCAGAGAGTGGAAAGCGGAAGGAAAATTCAAAGGTAAATTTACAGCACTGGCAAATTTCTTCGGTTATGAAGGCCGATGTGCGGCACCTTCAAATTTTGACGCGGATTATACTTATTCTTTAGGATATGTGTCCGCAATTATTATCGGATCAGGGAAGACCGGTTACATGGCATCGGTAAGAAATCTGACGGCTCCGGCTGAAGGATGGATTGCAGGAGGAATACCGATAACCATGATGATGAATCTGGAAAAACGACACGGGCGCATGAAGCCTGTCATTCAAAAAGCATTGGTGAAACTGGACGGCAAGCCGTTTAAAGAATTCGCCAAGAACAGAGGCGAATGGTCGGTCAAGACTTCGTATATTTTTCCGGGACCCATCCAGTATTTCGGTCCGGGTGAAGTATGCGATACAACCACTAAAACACTGCAGCTGGAAAAATCCTGACAGCATTACATACAGATATGAAACAATCGGAAAAAATCCCCGCATAAAGCGGGGATTTTTTTTCAGGAGAACAGTATTCTTTCTACATATTTTGCTATAGCAGGAGAAGCTGTCAATCCCGGCGACTCGATGCCGATAAGATTTACAAATCCGGGCAACCCGCGATCCTTTTCATGGGCGATGATGAAGTCCCGTGCAGGCTGTCCCTTCTTCTGCAGTTTTGGGCGGATGCCGCTCATATCCGGCGATATATCTTCATCTTCTATTTGCGGCAAAATGCGGCGGATGGATTCGGCAAATGCATGCCTTTTCTCTTCCCTTACGCTGTAATCTAGGGAGCGGTCATCGAGATATTCCACATCGGGACCGAATTTTAATCTTCCTCCCCAATCCATCAGCGCATGAACACCGAGTCCCTCATTTACCGGTACGGGATAAACAAGCCGTGATACAAGATTTGCTTTCGATGATGTTACGGCAAAATAAGATCCTTTGACATAACTAAGCCGCAGGTTTTCCTTATCAATATCGATGCCGATTTTCTGCGCAATCAAATCTGAACCCAGTCCTGCGGCATTTATCACAATTGCTGCGCTTACAACCGACTGCGTTCCGCCTTCGTCTAAAGCGATTTCATATTCGCCATTGACATATCGAACGTCAGCTACTTGACATCTGTGCTGAACAATTCCCCTGTTGGATTGAACTGAATGAAAAAAGAAATCCATAAGATCATGGACGCTTATGACACCGGTTGAAGGAGAGAACAAAGAACCTTCCGTCCGTATATTAGGTTCCTTTTTTAATGTGGAGGATTTATCAAGTAATTGGAGCTCCACTCCGTTTTTCCCCGCATTTTGCCTGATATTTTCAAGTTTTGTCAATTCTGTCTGATTAGTTGCCGTTATCAATTTTGTCAGAGGTCTGTAGGTAATATCGTGCTTTTTGCATAATGCATACAATTCATTTCTCCCCTCGACACATAAACGTGCCTTAAGAGATCCCGGTTCATAATAGATACCTGCATGGATTACTTCGCTGTTGCGGCTTGATGTTTCCATTCCATATTTTTCATTTTTTTCGAGAACGACAATACGCGGATGTTTTTCGGATAGACGTGCCGCGACAGCAAGTCCGACTACACCGGCGCCGATTACAGCAATTTCAAAATCAGCCATAAATATATATTCTTTTTATAGATAACACATGTGATCGAATACAATATAAAATAATAAATCCTTGCTTAAAGGACACGTAAAATCTTGACTGATTAGGTTTTGCTTCGTATGTTGTAATCAAATGAAAACCAATTCTCAAAAACAATTGCTTCTGCAGCTGATTAAAGAAGCATATAAAAGCAAAGCCTGGCATGGAACCAACCTGCGCGGATCTATAAGGGGTTTGTCTGCTGAGCAGGCAGTCTGGCGTCCGGCGCCATCAAGACATAATATTTGGGAAATAGTAGTCCACTGTGCTTACTGGAAATACGCTGTTCGCAGGCAATTAACAGGAGAAAAGAAAGGATCTTTTTTACTGAAAGGCAGCAATTGGTTTATTTGTCCTGAGAATTTAAGCGAGAAAGCATGGAAGGCAGATATCAGAATGCTGGACAAAATGCATCGATCTTTATGCGAAGTAACAGCTAAAATTGGACCATCAAAAATCTCTCGAAAGCCCGGCGGAAGTAAATTCACCATCTCATCAATTGTTTCCGGAATAGCCTGTCATGATATATATCACGCAGGTCAGATCCAACTGATTAAACGATTGATGAAAAAATGAACGCCAAATTATTCTTTAAAAAGCCGCTCTGGCAAACAACATTTGCCGCCCTCAAGCATAGAAATTACCGCCTATGGTTTTGGGGACAGATGACTTCCCTGGCGGGAACGTGGATGCAGATTACCGCACAGGGATTCCTGGTGTATGAATTGACCCATTCGTCCGCATTTCTCGGTTACGTTGGATTTGCGTCCGGAATTCCTTCGCTGCTGTTTACTATGTACGGAGGAGTTATTGCAGACAGGACATCACGCCGCAGGCTGCTGATAATAACGCAATCTGTAATGATGATGCTTGCATTTATCCTTGCAATACTCACATTTCTGGAAATTGTGCGCCCCTGGCATATACTGCTGCTCGCTTTCGGTCTCGGTCTGGCGAATGCCTTTGATGCACCGGCTAGACTTTCATTTATCTCGGAAATGGTGGATCAGAAAGACCTGACAAATGCGATTGCCCTCAACGCGACTATATTTAATTCCGGTCTTGTGGTCGGTCCCGCTGTTGCCGGAATAATTTATGCGGCTCTCGGCCCAGGCTGGTGTTTTACAATAAACGGACTTTCATTTATCGCCGTAATTGCGGCTCTAATATCGATTAACGTGCAGACAAATGTACAGACTGTAATACACGTCTCGACACTTTCCGCTTTAAAAGAAGGAATAAATTATGTTTTCCGGCATCCGGTTATAAGGACATTAATGGGGTTAATAGCATCGGTATGTATATTCGGAATGGCGTTGAGCACATTAATGCCGGCATGGTCTGTAAATATACTTCACGGCAACGCGGCAACAAATGGTATGCTTTTTTCTGCACGCGGGATCGGTTCGCTGGTCGGCGCATTGGCAATCGCCACATTAGGCCGAAAAACAATCCGCGGGAAACTGATTTCAGCGGGTTCATTATCTTTTCCTTTATTCATCGCAATTTTTGCATTGGTTAATGCTTTATCGG
This sequence comes from Bacteroidota bacterium, assembly GCA_016928255.1. Classification (GTDB taxonomy): domain Bacteria; phylum Bacteroidota; class Ignavibacteria; order UBA10030; family UBA10030; genus Fen-1298. The sequence continues at coordinate 4,238 of JAFGLB010000096.1, read as the reverse complement.
GTTCATTATTATTAATGGCACTTATCGGATTCGCCACTATATTTGTCCTTAATCTTTCAAATGCCATGATTCAATCTCTTACACCCGACAATCTCCGCGGCCGGGTAATGGGAGTGTACAGTACAATTTTTATGGGATCGATCCCTCTCGGCGCAATCATTATAGGCACACTCGCAGAATATGCCGGGGAAGCGGAAGCAGTATTGTTGAGCGCATCGGCTGCAATGATTGTCTCGGCCGTTGTATGGCTGCTTGTGCCGAAAATACGATCGCTTGAATAAAAAAAGGTGAAACTAATATTCGTTCCACCTTTTAATAGAAATCAACTTATTGTTTACTGCGTACCGGATAATCGTACCAGCCATAAACTCAAATCAGGCCAATAAGTAATAATTAACAGGACTGTTACTTCGAGTGCCAGGAAAACCAGAATTGATTTTATTATCTGAAGCATAGGCTGTTTAAACCGCAGGCTTGATAAGAAGAGGTTTAGTCCGACCGGCGGTGTCAAGTAGCCTATTTCTAAATTTGTCATGAATATAATACCAAGATGTATCGGATCTATATTAAAAGCTCGTGCGATCGGCAGGATGAGCGGCACCACAATAAATGTGGCCGAGAATATATCCATCATCATACCGACGATAATCAGGAATCCATTTAGTATCAGAAGGAAAGTTATCGGACTGGAAATATGAATTTGTACAATTTCAAACAGCTGCTGGGGAACCTGTTCGTCGATCAGATAATTAGTAAGTCCGAGTGCCACACCTAGTATAGAAATAATTGCCCCGACCAGCAGCATGGATTCCTTCATCACACGCGGCAAATCGGAAAAGATTTTCAAATCACGGTAAATGAATACTTCAACTATAAAGACGTAGAAAGCTGTTACTGCAGACGCTTCAGTTGCAGTAACAAATCCGCCGTAGATGCCTATAACAATAATAAAGGGCAGTGGAATCTCCCATGCCGCCTCTTTTAGAGTACTAAAAACGTTCGACCAGACAAACGGTATATGAGGAACTTTTGCCTGAATTCCTTTTCGAATACTGAAGATACCCAGTGCCGACACAAGAATAACGCCGGGAATTATACCTGCAATGAACAGTTTGTCGATATTGACTTCTGCGACCATACCGTAGACGATAATCGGCAAGCTTGGCGGGAATAATAGTCCGATACTGCCTGAAGCGGTTATAAGTCCGAGTGAAAACTTTTCCGGGTATGATTCTTTAATAAGCATAGGAAAAAGAAGTCCTCCGAGGGCAACTATCGTTACACCGGACGCGCCTGTAAATGCGGTAAAGAAGGCACAGACTATTAGAACCACGATAGCCAATCCTCCCGGGAACCAGCCGAACATCGCCTGTGCGAAATTTACCAGCCTTTTCGGCGCGTTGCTTTCGGCGAGCATATATCCTGCAAAAGTAAACAAAGGTATCGCCACCAGCGGAGTCATATCGGTAAGCCGGTAAAGCTCTATAATCACCGCAGATATATCAATACCTGCATAAAAGAACAGATACATAGCCAGTGCACCGAAAATAATGAACAGCGGAACACCGCTGAGTGCCAGAAGAACAATTATCAGCACTATTAACCATGCACTCATACCGGCACTTCTTTCTTCAGCGCTTTGCCGGCATCAAGAACAGCGCGAATAATGAAATGGAATGTCAGCAGTCCGAATCCGACCGGAATTATAATTTGTGCATACCAGGAAGGAATTTCTTCAAAGACGGTATTATTATTGGATATTTCGAATTCAATAAACGTCAACGACGCGCACAGTAGCAGGCAGCATATTGCAGCTGCAAAAATATTTGACAGGGTAGCCACGGCGCCTTTAAGTCTTTCCGGAAGGTACCGTGTAAGAATATCTATATTTAAGTGGCGTTCACTGCTTGTAGCCAGTGCCGCACCGAGGAATCCAATCCACAGTACAAGATGACGAAGCAGAATATCACCCCACACAATGCCGCCTGAAAAAAAATTCCTCAATACCACCTGTCCGAATGCCATAAAGAGCATGACAAGCAGGAGAAAAACGAGCAGCGCGCCCTCGATTTTATTCAAAAAAGAATCAACGGATTTGAGTATTTTCATTTTTTATTTTGCATTCTTTCTGAAATCTTCCGCGGCCTTTTCAACGCGTTTCATAAAATCCTCGTCATACATCTTTCCTACAAGCATCTTGCGTGCCCGCAGTCCGGCTGCTATATATTCCTTAATACCTTCCTTATCTGCTTTTGTGAATGTAATTCCGCGTTTTTTCAATTCGGCAAGAGCATTATTATTATCTTTGCGTCCCACTTCCGTCAGTTTCTTCATATAAATCCGGCCGTTTCTAACCAGAATTTCCTGAAGGTCGCCAGGCAGTTTATCAAAGTACTTCTTGGATATTAGAACTGCACCTGCCGAACAAGTAAGGGGATAATCAACCAGATATTTTGCCTGAGTATACCACTGCAATGCAATTGCTGCATAAGGAGTGGTATAGAAAGCATTAACTAGTCCGGTCTGCAGAGATGTACGAACGTTGTCAAATGACAGGGGTATAGGTTTTACATCAAGGGCTTTGAACGAGGTTTCTGCGACAGGATCGCCGTCCCACACCCACATTTTAAGCTGTTTTATATCGTCCACTTTATTAATCGGGGAATTGCTGAAGACATATACGAATCCGACTTCAGCCCAGCCAAGCAGGATATATCCGCCGGCTTCTATTGCCTGCTGAAGCTCCTGGTCAAATACCCTAAGTAAATTATCTGCTTCTTCATGACTTCTTATCAGATAAGGTGTATCGAGAATTCTCGCTTTGGGCGCAATTTCTCCCAGTCCAACTCCCGTAAATCCAGCCGCATGCAGTTGTCCGACACCTATCTTGCGGATAACCGTTTTCTCGTCTCCCTGAATATTGCTCGGATACATTTTAAAGCCGATACGCCCTCCGCTTTCCGCCCGGACAGCTGCATCATATTCCTTCATTACATTCATCCATGAAGTGCCTTCCGGGGCAACGGTGGCAAACTTGATAGTGTACTGCTGCGCGGCGCATATATTGAATATTATAGTAATCAGTAAAACAAAAATTGTCATTTTCATTATATTTTTTTCCTCTGTAATTGATTAAAACAAATCATTCACTTGCGATAATAATTTTCGTGCTTTTTGTTTGGCAACGACATTTGCCAGGCGTATTTCCGGCACGTCGTCTATGGATGCATCCTCAACCTGTTTCAGCAAAGCTTCGAACAGCTGCTGGTCCAGATTTGTTGCCGCATATGTTTTTGCATAATACAATTGCGTCATTAAAAATTTTCCGCCGTTAATCCTGAGACATTTTTCGAAATACTCCTTCGATTTGTCGGGATTACCGCCGAGCGATCTTGGCGTGATGCCTTCAATAGTTCCAAGGAATAAATAAGCACCGCCATGATAGTATGAAGGATCTTTATCCGCAACAAATTCTATGAGGGCCTGCACTTTGCTTAAATCTGCAAGTCCTGCAACATCTGTCCGCGTAATATTGATATAACTTCCCCAGCTGAAAGCCGTCCAGAAAATCGCCGGGACATCCTCTTTTTTAAAAGTTTTTACAGCATCCCGGAAATTATTTATATCTCCGGACAGCGCGTTCCTGAATGCCGTGTTGTTGTTCAGGATACGCATACCGTATTCTTTTGCGCGCTGATAAAACACACGCGCTCTTTCTACGCTGTCTTCTTCGCAAAAAGCCAGGGCATATGAGTTATATCCCTGAGCCGCAAAAAGAAGGAACTTTTCATTCTCAGGATCGCTTTTGATCAATGCTTCGATGAGTTTTAAATTACTGCCCAGCGCCTCATGCGCAAGCTGTAAATCGGATTCTTCATTGAAGGCAGCCAATCCATTATCAAGAATTCCGCCCATTGACCGCAGTGCGATGGTCTGGATACAGCCTTCCAGAAGAAACGCTGTTAATACGATAAGTATAATTCTTTGCATAATATCATCTCTTACATAAGATGTGTGAATAGGCATATATACTTGATGTTCAATAAAAATATATGGAAAAAAGTAGAGTATTCAAAGAAAGCCGGTTCACAGGTTATTTATGCGGCCTGCTGTAAGTTTTTTTAATAAAATTGCATATTCCTTTTTCGGCCCGGACAACGTTACTTAAATCGCTCCGGGCATTTGACACTTTTCCGATAAACAGGTAACTTCCCAAAGTGTGATTTCTCAACTACTTA
>JAFGLB010000095.1 GCA_016928255.1 Bacteroidota bacterium | reverse complement strand
TATTGACCAGGTAAAAGAAGCAAACCGCAATCTTGACCGGAAAATTCAGGAACTCAATACTCTTTTCGATTTGAGCAAAGAATTTAATGTCGGATTAGATGAGAAGAAGGTTATAAGATTATTGACTTTTGCACTATTAGGACAAGTGGGCGTAAAAAAATATGCATTATGCCTGAAGGAACCGAATGGAATTAATATTATCGAATCCAGGATGGAAGGAAATGCAGATATCGCGGCTGTTATGGTCAAACTCTGCGATCTTGAACATCCTTCGACGACTCACGATTTACTGCGTCAGAAAGCATACCGTATCGAAGCAGCACAGTTGATTCAGGCCGGTATCATGGCGGTTGTTCCTATGCATATAAAACAAAAAACCAGGGGAATGATTCTGCTCGGCGAGCGGTTAAGAGGCGGTGTTTACAGCCGGGGAGATCTCGAATTCCTTTATTCCCTCGGGAACCTCGCAATTATTTCTATTGAGAATGCTCATCTTCTAAGGGATACTCTGGAAAAACAACGTATGGAAGATGAGCTGAAGATTGCACGGGAAATTCAGCAGGGACTTCTTCCGGAAAAAATTCCGTCAATACCGGAATTTGATATTGCGGCGGTGACTATATCATCCAAAGAAGTGGGCGGCGATTACTATGATATCATAGTACGCCAAAACGGAGAATATATACTGGCTATCGGCGATGTCTCGGGAAAAGGGACGCCTGCCGCATTGCTTATGGCCAATGTACAGGCAGCTTTACGGGCGCTTGCCCCGCATTGCACGTCTGTTTCTGAAACAACGGGACAGATTAACGACCTTACCTGCGCAAACACACGCGGCGTCAATAAATTCATCACTTTTTTTTGGGGCATTCTGAATGTAAAAACGCATGAGTTTAGGTTTACAAATGCAGGGCATAATCCGCCGTACCTGCTGAGAAAAAATGGAACTGTAGAGACATTGGAAGAAGGAGGCCTTATTCTGGGTGTTTTTAAAACTACGGCTCCTTATGCTGAATCCGCCGTCAAGCTGATGCCCGGAGACGTTCTAGTAATGTATACTGACGGAATAAGCGAAGCCATGAATCAGAAAGAAGATCAGTTTTCAGAAGAAAAATTGACAGCTATCCTGAAAGAATCTACAAATCTTTCAGCAAAAGAAATCATAAAAAAAGTCCAGCATGCACTTGAGATCCATACACAAGGAACACCGCAATCCGATGATATAACGCTGTTGGTGTTGAAGGCCGTTTAATTTAAATTCTTCCTTTTTGTTCGATTCCTTGCCTTTAAAGTGAGCGTTTATTAATTTCTAATCGGTTATTCTTTTTTTTGTACCCGATGCCTCGATTTACGCTTGACGAAATACGGAATAAATTCTCAAGCGGAAAAGATTTTAACGAAATCTTTGATGCTTTTGAAGATGCTTTGAAGCAGGGAATTCAGGATGTCGAACTATATCGGCTTCTTTTTTGGAATTCTTCGCTCCGTCCCGATGAGTTATGCCTTTTCGGCGAAAAACTTGCCCAGGAATTTCCGAATCTTGCTTATGATACATTTATGTGGCTGGCTAACGTGTTCGAGGCAACATATTCGTCATATGATAATTTTGAACTGGCGATGAGGTATTACAGGAAGGCGGCAAAAGCAAAACCAGATGAAGTGCAGCCGTATCTTAACGCCGCCGATTGCCATGAACCGGATTTGAATATTCCTCCGCTGTACTGGCTGGTTGAATTTTTAAAATTGGGCATCAACCAGGTAACAGATAAAAAAACACTTCTGCACCGCTTATCCTATCTCTATCAAATGCATGGAGATCAAAAGCAGTCTGATTTTTACAGAAATCTTGCCGATGAAATCGGACGAAGCCAAAACTAATTCTCAATATCCGTCCCATGCATTCAGAGGATTTATTCTCCTTCTGCTTGCCGTGCTTTTCTGGGGGACTGCGGCTCCTCTTGGAAAACTGCTGATCGTTACCAGGTTCGATACTCTTATCATAGTGCAGACCCGTACTTCGCTGGCATTCGTAATCCTGTTTGTTTTTTTCATTTTAACAAACCGCAGTGTGTTCAGAGTTCAATTGCGCGATGTATGGAAATTTGCCGTGCTGGGCATTGTCGGTGTCGCCGTCACCAATTACACCTACTATTACACCGTCAAGGAGTCTACCGTTGCTACGGCGATACTTGTTCAATACTCTGCACCTATTTGGATTATGCTGTACTCGGTATTTATTTTAAAGGAAGATATACTTGACCGCATTTCGATTATATCACTGGTTATAGCGCTGGCGGGATGTTTCTTTGCCGTCACTTCGGGCTCGCTCGAGAATATAAATCTAAAGGGTTTGACAATTTTAACCGGACCTTTATCTGCATTCACATTTGCTTACCAGGTCATTGGAACAAAACAATTGATAAAGCGCTATTCCGTTTGGACGCTGCTTGTATATATGTTCGGCTTTGTGACCATCTTCTGGCTTTTTATAAATCCGCCATGGAATATTATTGCAAAAAATTATTCCTGCGGTGACTGGGGACTTCTCTGGATGTTCGCGATTATTTCGATCCTCATTCCCCAATTATCTTTTGCGGCAGGGTTGAAATACCTGGATGCTTCAAAAGCCGGAATTATCAGTGTAACGGAACCTGTGATAGCAATAGCGGCAGCATTTTTAATTCTGGGAGAATCTTTGGGTATTGTTCAGATGATTGGAGGTACGATGGTGTTAGCGGCGATTATTCTGCTTCAGGTACATCCGGCAATCATGAAAAAAATAATGAGAATAGAGTGAGAACGGAACGAAGATTGAACAGGCTGGAACAGGT
>JAFGLB010000094.1 GCA_016928255.1 Bacteroidota bacterium | reverse complement strand
TGTTGCGCCGAATGGAAATCAGGTTACTCCAAAACTGGACGGTATCGGATATGTGCTCGAGCGCCGTATTTTTGATTACGAGGTGGCGAAACTTGCAGCGCGGGAGGGTGCGGAGATAATTACAAAGGCTTACGTATATGATTTGCTGAGAGACGGCGGAGGGAATACTACCGGAGTGAGAGTCCTGATAAAAGACAAACCCGCAGAAATCAAATCAAAAATTATTATAGGCGCGGATGGTGTTGAATCGCGGGTCGGCCGGTGGGCGGGAATAGATACCGCATGCTCCATACATGACATGGAAAGCTGTGCGCAGATGACAATGGCAGGAGTAGAACTTGAACAGGACTGTCTAGAATTTTATTTCGGCGATGCAGTTGCTCCGGGCGGTTATCTCTGGGCTTTTCCGAAAGGGCCGTCTGCAGCGAATGTTGGTATCGGAATAAGTGTCGAGGAATCGAAGAAAAAATCGGCGATAAGATACCTGCAGGAGTTTGTGGAAAAGAAATATCCGGATGCGTCGATACTGACACAAATTGCCGGCGGTGTGCCTTGTGCAAAGACCTGCGATACAATAGTAAAAGACAATGTTATGCTTGTAGGCGATGCGGCACATCAGGTCAATCCGGTCTCGGGCGGCGGAATTATCAGCGGAATGATAGCCGGTATGATTGCCGGGGAGGAGGCAGCAAAGTCAGTCAAGAGCAATGATCTTTCTCAGCTTGCAGAATATCAAAAACGCTGGCAGAAGAGGCTCGGCTGGCGCCATAACGTATTCTATAATATTAAAGAAGCGATATCGAATTTTAACGATGATACTTTAAATTCCATCGCCGAAAGTTCGCTTAAACTTACGCCTGAAAAACAAACGCTGGGTTCGGTATTCCGGGCGGCATTATGGAATCAGCCTTCAATGCTTCTGGAAGTAGCCAAGATTTTTGTTTCTTAGAATTCTGCGCTGTAATGCATTGCAATAAGGAAGTGCTGACGGTGAATGGAGCAGGCATTCGAAAAGTAGGTGTTTCCACTTATGGAAATACCGGCAAAAAGTCTCATAGTTAATTGATATGTATTTAATTAATTCGTATAAAAAAAATCAATCACTTGAATTACCACTTCACCATTTGTATATTAGAGCGTTGTTTTAAGCAAGGGAATCAACTTTTACCGCGTACAATAACCTTTTTTCTATAAGGTTTACCTGCTTGGCGTAGGATATAAATGCGAATTAAGGAATTCTACAATAATCTCCTGTCTTTCCTCAAACCGCCGGATTTCGGTGATGAAGAGAAGAATCGTGTTGCGGAAATTCTTAACGTAATTGCAATAAGTTTACTCGCCGGCCTGATAGTAGTAATTTTCCAAAGATTAATTGTCGGACAGTACCAATACCTTTTCCAAGCGCTTATTGTGGGAGTGATGATAATCTTTTCAATACTGCTGCTCAGGATGGGGCGCCTGCAGTGGGGAGAAGGACTGCTTCTCTGGACAATTATGGGTCTTGTGGTGTATCTGCTTTTTGCATCGGGCGGTCTTTACGGTATTGTGCTGCTCGGACTCCCGATATGTTTATTATTTGCCGGAATTACATTAAAACCGAGAATGTTTTATGTATTTACATTTTGCACATTATTATGTGTAGCTGCTGTCGGGTTTTTTGAAATTTCCGGAATTATTGTAAAGCAGTACCGCCTGGATACAGATTACGTTGAGCTTATCGATATTACAATTATTCTTTTGATAATGGCAATAACCGTCCGTGTAATAACCGATAATCTTCTTAGAAGTATCAACAAAGCCAGGACAAGTGAAAAAGCAATTCGTAAGCAGGCGGAAGATTTGAGGGAATCGGAAGAAAAATTCAGGACGCTGACTGAAGAACTGCCCAATATGGTTTATATCCACAAAAACGGGAAAATCGTTTACGTGAATGAAAAATGTAAAGAACTAATAGGCTATTCGCGTGAAGAAATTTATTCGCCGGAGTTTGATTTTCTTTCCATAATAGTACCGGGACACCGGTATCTCGTCCTTCAAAAAATCAGACAGCACCTGGCGGGAATAAAAGTGGATCCTTTCGAATTCACGCTAGTCGATAAAGAAAACAAGAAAATCGACTGCCTTAATATTTCCAAATTAATACGCTACGAAGGAGAACCGTCGGTGCTCGGTTTACTCACCGATTTAACGGAGCTTAAAAGAACTCAGGAAGCTATTCGCGAGAGTCAAAGCCGCCTGTCAAGTATTATAACATCGACGATGGAGGCAATAATTACACTCGACAAGCATCTACGGATCCAATCATTTAATCCTGCGTCCGAACAGATGTTCCGCTGCCTGGAGTCGGAGGCTGTCGGACAGTCTATTGATAGGTTTATTGCCTTAACGCAGGATGCCGCCGGTGTTGATGAATCCGAAAAAACTGAAAATCAAAATTCAGTGGCGGGTCTGGTTGAAGGAAGAATCAGGACGATCAACGGAGTCCGTGTCAACGGAGAAAAATTTCCTGTAGAAGCTTCTGTCTCGAAGGTAAATATCGGAAAAGAGGAAATATTTACAATAATCCTGCGCGATATTACGGAACGTGTCAAATCGGAAGAAACGCAGAGAAATTTACAAGCGCAATTGCTTCAGTCGCAGAAGATGGAAGCTGTGGGCTCACTTGCAGGCGGTATCGCACATGATTTTAACAATATTCTATCGGTAATTATCGGAAATTCGGAATTAGTAAAACTAAAATTAGGCAGCAGCCACACTGCTGCAAAATATATAGATGAAGTTATTCAAGCTTCCGACAGGGCACAGGAACTGGTAAAACAAATTTTGGCGTTCAGCAGAAAACAGGATTCAAATTACCGTCCGGTAAGGCTGCATTATATATTGCGCGAGGGCATGAAACTTTTGCGTGCATCTATCCCGGCTACTGTCGAAATAAAATTGGATTTGCCGACAAAGGGACCCCTTGTACTTGCAGATGCAACACAAATCCATCAGGTTATTATGAATCTTTGTACAAACGCGGCTCATGCAATGGCCGGAATGAACGGTATACTCACTTTACGTCAAAGAACTGTTGAATATGATGATAGAGCAATGCTGTTTCATCCCGACTTGAAAAGGGGGCGGTATGCCGTTTTCACAATACAGGATACCGGCAAAGGTATGGATGCCGCTACAATAAAAAGAGTGTTTGAGCCGTTTTTTACGACGAAAGGACCGGGGAAAGGAACGGGACTGGGACTCTCAATTGTCCATGCTATCGTAAAGAACCATGGCGGCGTAACAAAAATACAAAGTCAGGTTGGCAAAGGAACACAGGTCGAAGTGTATCTCCCGACATATGAAGGCGAAGAACAAAGCGTTAAAGTTGAAGAAGTTAAAGAGAATATTAGAGGTTCGGAGCGCATTATGATAGTAGATGACGAACCGCAATTGCTGGATGCACTTACGGAATTATTAAAAGGGCTGGGATATAAAGCATCTCCATTTACCAAGCCGGTTGATGCATTAAAAGCGTTCGAAGATAATCCCAATGAATATGATCTTCTCATCACAGATCATACAATGCCGCATATGACCGGCGTTGCCCTCACAACCAAAATTCTTGAAATACGCAAAGACTTGCCTGTTATTTTGATGACGGGATACGATCAAATGGAAGGTCCTGACAAGCTTAAATCTCTCGGAATAAACACGGTTCTTCTCAAGCCGTTTAAGAAAAGCGTTTTTGGTGAAATTTTAAGAAATGTTCTTAAAAAAAATTAGCAGTCAATACTATTAAAAAACCGCTCATAGATTCGGCATAAGCTTCATCTGCTCGTATCTTCTGATCCTTCCGCGAATTGTTGCGATAAGATTTTCTCGATGGATGGGTTTTACTAAAAAATCATCGACGCCCATTTCCTTGCCGGCGCGCATCAGCACTACATCATTAAGTCCTGTAATAAAGATAAACGGTACCTGCTGTAAATGCCGCAATTCTCTGATTTTCTCGTAGAATAAGAAGCCGTTCATTGTAGATGTTTCAAGGCTTATATCGCAAAGGATGCAATCGGTTTTTTCTTTTTTAAGGTATGCAAATGCGTCGTCTGATGTGCTGAAGTCCATCACCTGATAGCCGGCCTGGGTCAATATCTCTTTCAACAGTGTACGAATCTGCTTCTCGTCGTCGATAACTGCAACCGTCTGCTTCTTCTTTCTCCCGTCTTTTGTGACTCCCAGATTCGCTTCAATAAGGATTTGCTCGGAATTGGAAACATCAAAACTTCTGCGCAGCTCGGCTAATGTGCCGGCGACTTCCGCTTTCGGCGTCTGGGACTGAAGCAGGTGCTTTAAAAGAGAAATGTAGCATTCCAGTTTTGCCTGTCTGTCAATAAGTTCATCCTCTTCGTCTGTGATTAAAAGCGACTGCTTGAGGTATTTAAGCTCGTTGACCTCTTCTTCAGTTTTTTGGCCGTCCGACCAGGCGAGCAGTAATGCCTGCCTGTATATTTCCAGAGCTTCCTTAGAAGCCCGCTTTGGCTGGGCAGGTTCCGCAGAATCAGATTTTCTTAGTCCCGCTTTTTTAAATTCTTCATACAATGCCGGGATTTTTGTTTCGGTAATTTCTGTTTTTTCTCCGATCAGCTGATCATCCAAATTATACGGTTTCAGATTTTCAGTTACTTTGTCGGGAGTCTTGAGCGGCTTCGATGTTAATGCCTCTTGTTTCTGGCGCTGTGCGAAAAGCTCTTGAATCCGTTCTTCGTATGCGAACGCATAAAGATTTTTCGGGTCTATTTCACGGGCTTTCCTGACTTCGTCAAGAGCTCTTTCCAGGTCGTTTGCCTTAACGAGTTGATCAACTCGCTTAAGTATCTCTCTGGAAATTTTCATTGTCTTTATTACCCGTGACGAATCCAAGTAAGATTCTCCTATTTCTATTACTGAAGGATTTTTAAACAACCCCCTAATTTACATAAGACTTTCTTGTTTGGAACGTATACGTTTTTAAAAGGCAGATAAACGAACCGTCATATCCTTTATGTATATTTTATTTATGGTTGAATTATTTTATAAGAATGTAATGATGTCTTGTCATAAACGCAATTCCGAAGAAAAATTGGCATTATTTCTTATCCTGATATATAATTGGCGAAAATATCCCTATTCAGTCCTTTTTCTGAGCTGTTTGTATACCTCAAAAGCAATGATTATTCCAAGTATCATTAATACAAATGACAGAACTGAAAGTACAATATTGCTCTCGGGAATGTATTGCCAGAAAAGTTGATAAAGCAGAGCCGCCTCTGTTGTAATCAGCATGAATATGCCCGGTATAAGTGTATACCTTGTCTTCTTTTTAAAGCCAAAAATATATGCAGACACTACAAGCAATGAAAGGGCTGCAATCAATTGATTAGCAGCACCGAATACCGGCCAAAGAACTCGCCAGTTGTTGCCCATAATCAGCAGGTACGCGATTCCTAGGCTGATTACGGTTGCCAGAATTTTGTTTTTCAGGAAAGGCGCCTTCTCTCCAATCGTTTCGGACAAAACATAACGGCCGAGTCTTGCACAGGTATCAAGAGTTGTAAGTATAAATGCATTTAACATGAGAACACCGAATGCAATTCCGTATTGAAGCGGTATACCAATGCTTTCCATCGCTCTTCCAAGTGCAGTTCCAAAAGTGATGTTGACTCCCTGTTTGGCTAAGAGGTCGTTAAAAATATAACCTGATAATTCGGGAAAGGGAGTTTCTTTCCAGAACAAAACGCTGGAGATGAGTATTATTACGATTACCGCGAGGAACGCTTCGGTCAGCATCGAGCCGAATGCCACGATTTTTCCATCCGACTCCCTGCGCAATTGTTTCGCTGATGTTCCGCTGGATACAACGGAATGGAATCCAGATACTGCTCCGCAAGCAACTGTTATGAACAGCATGGGCCATAGCGGCATTGTATTGCTCGAGGTAATCTGAAATGCCGGCCCGTTTATCGGCGGATGCATGATTATTAATGATACAAAGGCCAGAGCCAGGCCTATAATCAGTATGTACATTGAAATATAATCACGCGGCTGCAGGAGAATCCAAACCGGAATTGTTGAAGCAATCAAAGAATAGAGCAGGATAATTATCAGCCAAAAGTCAAAGCCGGCGTAAACAGGATAAGAATCACCCAGAAGAATTAATCCGAATACAACTGTTATTGCACAGACGGTTCCGATCCAAATATTGAATCCGCGCTTGTATACCAGAAATCCGAAAATTATTGCCAGGAAAATCAATCCGAATGTTGGAATGACTATTTCCGGTTTTTCGACCAGAGTTTGAGCTGTCAGCACGGCAAAGACTGCCATCACTAAAATCAGCGCCAGCCAGAGGAAAACAGAGAAAATCCATCTTGCCCTGCTCGAAACATATTTTTCAGATAGAACCGATATTGATATTCCTTTGTTTCTTACAGAAACCATTAGAGAAACATAATCATGAACAGCGCCGATAAACACAGATCCCAGGATTATCCATAAAAGCGCCGGCAGCCATCCGAACAGGGAATAGGCAAGCATAGGACCGACAATAGGCCCGGCGCCGGCAATGGATGAAAAGTGATGACCGAAGAGAATCGCAGGCTGTGCGGGAACATAATCGACATTGTCGCGCATAGCTGTCGACGGTGTGAGCTGAGCATCGTTTACAGATATCAGTTTACGCTCTATAAAACCGCCGTACCATTTGTACATAATTATGAACCATACAGCGCTCAGAATTCCAAATAAAGCAGCGTTCAACATTTAATGCGTCCTTTATACATGTAAAAACCTGATTGAAATATTTAAGTGCTTATAAATAAGCATACTATTTTAATAATATAGAAAAAGACAGGCAAGCGAAAAGAAGAGTAATACAATAATTCCACGAAAATGAATTATCCGTTAATACCAAGTATCCTCAGCAGACACTTGAAAATTAACGAATTTGCAGGGTCTTTTTTTTATCTCCTTACCAGAGAGCCTTTTTGCATTTGTTCAAATAGAAACGAGCGCAGTCTCATCAAGGACGGGCTGATACCGACTTTATATTGCTGCGGATTTTCAAAGCGTTTGTATTCCGGGGGAAGGCAAACAAACCTATGTGCAACATAATTTGCGCTTTCCGAAGGAGTGGGCAATTTCCCGATGATATGTCCGCCTTCCATCACTTTGAACATGATGGGCTTAGCTGTGTATTCTTCCACATTGCGGTGCTGTTCCGTGAAAAAGGGATGATAAAAAATATCGATGCCTTCTTCGGTTTCGAGCATAATGCCGTCCGTATCGAAAAATCCGTTTGTATCGAAGTAACGCATTACCTTTTTCCTGCCGGGTAGTGTCGTTTTAGCATAATTGTCTGAAAATTTTAATGTTGGCTGATTGCCGATAACACATTGTCTATAGATACCCTGCAGCGCGGGACAGTTGTGGGCGGTCAACAGCCGTGTTCCTACACCGAACCCGTCGATCGGCGCGCCTTGCTGAAGCAGACTGCTTATAACAATTTCATCAAGCTGATTGGAAGCGATAATCTGTACGTAATTGAGTCTTGCCGCGTCGAGCATTGCACGGGATTTTTTACTGAGAAGAGCGAGATCGCCGCTGTCAATTCGAATGGCTTTAAGTTTCTGGCCCCTTGTTTCCATTTCCTTAGCAATTTTTATTGCGTTTGGTACGCCGCTGCGAAGCGTGTTATATGTATCAACAAGAAGAATGCAGTTATCGGGATAATATTCGGCATATTTTCGGAAAGCTGTAAGTTCGTCTCCGTAACTCTGGATCCATGCATGAGACTGTGTACCTACAGGTTCGAGCGAATAATTAAAGGCCGAATAAACATTCGACGTTGCATCCACGCCGCCGACTACGGCGGCTCTGCTGGCATGAATTCCTCCCAGTCCCTGGGCCCTGCGCAGTCCGAAATCATAAATTTTTCGATTGCCTGCTGCGAATCGAATACGTGAAGCTTTTGTTGCGATAAGCGATTGGAAGTTTAACAGGTTCAATAACAGAGTCTCGATAATTTGCGTTTCAATAAGGCTTCCTTCAACACGGACAATAGGCTCGAGAGGAAAGACCAGTTCGCCTTCACGCATCGAGTGAATTATTCCGTTAAATCGGAAACGCCGGAGGTAATGAAGAAATTCCTGCCTGAAACCGAGAGACTGAAGGTATTCTATTTCCGATTCTTCAAATTTATACGTCTCAAGTATTTGCAGCAAATCACTGAGCCCCGCAAATACAACGAAGCCGTTGCCGAATGGATTTTCTCTGTAGAAATAATCGAAAACAGCGGTAGTCTGTGCCTTGCCCGAAAGGAAATAACCCTGAGCCATAACGAGCTGCTGATAATCAATATAAAGCGCAGCATGTGAATCAAATACTTTCATTAATTAAAGCCTCCAATAAATAAATCAGAATGCATCTTTCATATGAAGAAATTTCGCATTCCCGTCCTGGAAATCGATTGCCACGATATCGAAGCGATAAGGACGATCGTCTATCCCGTGAATAAATAAATAGCCTTCGGCAACGGCCTGTATTTGTTCCTGTTTTTTTTCGGTTACTGCATCTTCAGGTGCACCGAATAAACTCGACCGCCGTGCCTTTACTTCAATGAAAACTAATTCGTCGCCTTCCTCGGCAATGAGATCAATCTCACCCCGTTCGTAACGGAAATTGCGTTCAAGAATCTTCAAGCCGCGTTGTTCCAAAAAATCAGCCGCAAGATTTTCTGCGGCTTTGCCCCATTCTCTTTTATTAAAATTACCGCGACGAGAGACTTTATCACGCATTGATGCTATATGCTAAAGGAAAAGTATCGTTGATGCAAATTAGAATTCTCTAAAAAATAATAAAAACACCTGAAAATTTCAGTAAAATTCGGTCTTTGTGATCCTTATCATATCTTGATAAAGCCAATTTCAAATTCGCACTCGTTTTTGAAGCTTCGTAGCCAGCCGGATTATGGAAAATATTGAATGATTTTGGTTTTATATTCGAGTTATTAGATTCTCCTGCAGCGCAGCGGGATGGAAGGATTTACGGTGAATTTCACACAGGCCGTAAGCACGTATTGCCTCGATATGTCGGCGCGTACCGTACCCCTTGTGTTTGGCAAATCCATATTGAGGGAATTTTAGATCCAACTCGCACATCAACCTGTCGCGCGTTACCTTGGCAATAATGGAAGCCGCTGCGATAGTATATGATTTTCTGTCGCCGCCGGTAATATTCCGGAATTGGAGTGTGTTGTCCTTAAAGGAATTACCGTCGATTAAAACATAGCCGGCCTTTATCGTCAGATTGTCCAGTGCTTTTCGCATTGCTAGATGGGTCGCTTCAAGAATGTTAATCTGATCTATCAGGTCATGATCGACTATTCCGACTCCAATACTTAATGCCTGCTGCGAGATTAATGCAAATAATTCTTCTCTTCTTTTTGCAGATAATTTCTTTGAATCGTTCACCCCGTCAATCGGAAATTCATTCGGAAAGATGACCGCAGCCGCTACCACGGGTCCTGCCAGAGGGCCGCGGCCGGCTTCATCCACTCCGGCAATGTGTTTGACTCCCTTCGCCCAAAGTGTATTTTCTATTTCAAGATTGGCCTGTGAATTATTCATTGTTCAAATTGAACCGGTTATAATCGCAGCTAAACCGATTATCATTGAGATTTTTAAGCTGCTGCTGACACGGCTCATATTAATTGAAGAGGAATCCCGCAGCATCATAACAATAGAAATACAAATGCTGATATCGGCAACTGCAACAATATATGAAAAAGCGGGATTGTATATGGAATAATAAATTGCCGTAAATGTAATGCCGATAAGAATAACAAGCAAAAGTGCCGCCAGCAATAACGCAGGCCCGATTCCGTACCTGACCGGAAATGTTACGGCATTTTCTTTTCTATCGCCTTCAATATCTTCTACATCTTTTACCAATTCACGCGCGAAATTAATAAGGAAGGCAAATACGGCCGGCGTAAATGCCCGTTCAACATGTCCGACTGCCGTGCCTCCGTATATGAATGCCATGCCTGTCATAACAGCAACGGTTATGTTTCCTGCCAGTACCGTTCTTTTAAGCCGTGCGGAATAGAAGTAAAGAACTGCAACGGCGAGGATTACTATGATCAAAGAAAGAGAGTTGATGAAAAAATTTATCCCTATTGCCGCTGCAGATACAACAAGCCACATCATTTGTGCTTCTCGTTTTGTGATGATGCCCAGAGGCAGAGGCCGGTCAGGCCTGTTGATTTTATCTATTTCGATATCGAATGAATCGTTAATTGCATTTGCCCCGGCAGCTGTCAATGCTCCGGTCAATGCCGCCAGTATTACGACTGGTAAATCCTGTATACCTGCACCGGCAATCCAGCATGCAACGGGAATGGATACGACAGTAATTAGAATGTTTACCGGCCGGCTCAGTTGTATGTAAGCTTTGATTTTTTTAGAATTCATTCATCAGCCTTATATGTATTTTTGCCGTACTGAATGTGTCGCTTTCTCCCAGTGCAATACTGACTCCGATCAATCCTAGCGCAGAATCCATCCTTACTCCGATGCCGTATCCGATTTTGTTTTGTTCTGATATTTGTAATCCCGATTCATTGCTGAAAGGAGATATGTGTCCGAAATCGATAAAGGCATATAAAAAAGAAAGCGGCGTTACAAGAAAACGGTATTCAAGATTTGTCCATAACAGCCGTGATGCAAGGAACTGACCTTCCATATACCCGCGCAGTGTTGTTGCGCCTCCCAGGCGGTATAAATCGCTTGCGTTCATATTTCCGCTGCTGAAATCCCTGAGATGCAGTTCTGATGCTACTACCTGCCTGAAAAAAGGTGAAACATAGAACGAAAGATCAAATAATATTCTGCGCGTTGAGCTTTTTGATTCGTCAGAAATTCCATCGCTGCCAAGTGTACGCTTTTTTCCTGTATGGTATTCAGTGGAATATAAAATACCGCTTGAAGGTGCTGCCGGGTTGTCGCGTGAATCATAGCTGAGCGCAATGCCCCAGCTTGAGGTTTTACTTTCAGCTATTGCCCTGGTTTTATCATATCGTTCGGTCGGGTACACGTTATTCTGTAAAAAAGAAATACCTGCAGAGATTTCTTCAGTGATCATCAGCCGGGCTGTGATATCGTACTGCATGCGGACGTACGTGGTGTCCTGCTTTCTCTGAAATAATCCGAGCTGAGCGTTTACAGGTAACGAAGCTACCCACGGCTCGAAGTAGTGGAGTTCTACTTCTTGAGTATTTCTGTTTTCCTGGTACCACCTTATGGAAATTTTACGGCCGGTGCCGAAAAGATTTCTCAGTGATATGTTTGCCAGCCCGGTAATGTAGCCTTTTTCGCCGGATGAGACGGGAGGAACGTAGCCAAGCATTCCGTCGAAATTATTATGGTTCCCTTCTGCAACGCGTACCAATAATCCGGCCTGCTCCGTTTCGGTCAAATATAATTCCGGCAGAGAAACAGACGAGAAAAGCTGCAGGTGATCAAGCCGGCGTTTGATCCGTTCAGGAAGGTCGCTGCTGAACAATTCATTTTCACTTATACGAGCCTCCCGCATTATTACATACTCCCTGGTTGACTTGTTGCCTTCGATATACAGCTGCGAAACATACAGGGGTTTGCCTTCATCGATGCTCAACTGCACTACGGCTGAAATTTCAGATGCAGAATCTAAAAAATCAATATTCTTGATTTTTATTTTTGAAAGGGGGTGCCCTTTATTTTCATAAATCTTGAGCATGCTCTGTATGTCCTGCTCCAGAAGCGAAGGAATAAAAGGATCGCCCTCGCTTAATTGCATGGCCGGGTACAGCTCGGTCTGGGAAATACTTCTGCAGCCGTCGATTTCAATTCGTCTCAGTATGGATTGTTTACCTTCAGTAATATTAAAAATTATATCGGTCTCTTTTGCCGTGATGTCCTGTATGAGCTGTATAGAATCTATTTGAGCATGAAGAAATGCATTTTCTTTGTATAGATTCAAAATCCGGACCTGATCGTCAGCCAGTGCAGAAGATGAATACCGGCTGTTGATCCTGGTTGAAATGACAGCAGCAATCCGGCCGGTGGATATTATATTATTGCCTCTAAATTCTATTGTTCGCACGGCTTGAATTTCCTGTCCGTTTGCTATGAAAGAAAAAAAGGAAAGAGAGAAAATCGGAAGCAATAAGAAGAAAGTCTTCAAGTATAAATCGGTCCCGGCTGCAAGATTTTGACCGGGTTTCTTCAATTTATTCTTTCCCATAAACTTGATCCGAGATAATAAAGACGATAATCGCCGAATCCGGTTTCGTCAATAAAAAGGAACTTTCTGTTATGGTTATAGTAATACCAGATTTCGTAGGGTTTGCTGTTCGTGTTGAAAGGCTGCCGATCTATACTTTGCGGCGGGCCGAAACGGATAAATATCATACCCCTGTCTGTTCTCCATCCTTCATTGTATTGCGAAAAGGTGCTGTTCGCGTATGCAACGCGGGAATAGTATTCTTCCATCAACTCGTTCTGCGGCGTTCCGGGATCCGGATCGCGTTTTGCCCAGAATTCAAAAAAACGTCTTTCCCTTTCTTCCTCTGTCGGTGCTTCTCTGATGAAATCGATTTCACTTTCTCTTGCGAAATACTGGAGCTGCTCGGCCGCTTTTTCTACGTCTGTGACGGTCAATGGAAAATCTTTTATTCGTACAAGGCATGTTCGCGAGGATGACGCATATACGATTTCCGGTGAACCGGTTTTTGGAAAAGCGGCGGCCTTGATAAAAATTACGTACAGATCGGCAGGCAAAGAGGGGGTATCTATTTTCCAGGTAATTTGAACCCGGCCGCCGGATAAAAATTCAGTTCTAGTCCGCTGTGCAACAGGTTCTTTTTTCTTATTGATGAAGGTACACGATAACTGAACTGAATCGACCGGAGTTTTATTATAGACTTCAAAAAATAAGTATAAACTGCCCAGATCCTTTGTGATGGTGCCGGTAAGGTTTGGCACTATGCTTCTCTGCGTACCGGTGAGATCAACCCTGTGAGCAAGCATCAAATCGCTTAAAGCAAGCGTATCTGTACCGAAATCTTTTATTTTTACAGATTTATTTATTGCGGCAATATTTTTTGATTCATTATCTTTTACCTGGACTGCAACATCATATTTGCCAGGTAACAGGTCGGTTGTAAATCTTTTTATCGATGAGAGCCGGTGAGATGCAGTCTGTGTAAAGTCCTCCAGCCGTATTTCTCCGGTACGGCTCATCTGCCATACTTCCTGCTTTTCATCGGTTTGGACCGATACCGATATTTCAATACGTCCCACGTACTGTTTGTCATCTTTTACAAAATTTATCTTGTAATATGGTACCTGGACATAGACATCCAGACGGCCTTTTCCGGCCGAATCGGATTTAAACGCGAATGCTTCCGTAAAAATCTGCGATGAATAAGCATTCTGTTCGATTTTGTTATATTCCTGTCCGAAAGCGATGCCGTTGAGAATTCCGATTACGAAAACTGTCCGGCCGGCAAGTAAAAAAATACTTCTTATTTTTTTCATGTCATCATTCCGTTAAAAGAATGCCTGTTAATCCGAAGCAGTCAAATCATATTCAGCTGCATCGGAAATGACTGCCGAATGAAATGTGCCTGCTTTCAGAGGTTTCCTGCTGTATACGATCACTTCCTGGTCAATTTCCGGTGCATCCCATTCTGTCCTGCCAATTAAATAATTTTTATCCTGAATGTCGATTAAAATTTTCAACGTTTTTCCGATGAGCGTCTCATTGCGTTTTTCAGATATGCGCTTTTGAATTTCCATTATTGCCGCCTGGCGCTCCTGTTTTTTTTCTGCGGGAACGGGATCGCCGAGATCGTATGCTGCAGTTCCTTCTTCCTGTGAGTATACAAACACTCCCAAGCGGTGGAACTGCATTTCTTCAACAAAATCGCATAATTCCTTGAAATGATCTTCCGTCTCTCCGGGGTACCCGACGATAAGCGTCGACCGGAGAGCGAGGCCGGGAATTTCACTCTTCAGTTTCAGCAGAAGTTCGCGCGTTGCTTTTGAACTTATTCCGCGCCTCATCGATTTCAATATATCATCACTGCAGTGCTGTACCGGTATATCAATGTATCGGCAAAGTTTACGGTATTTCTGAAATGCGTCAATAACATCGGTCGGGAATTTGGCGGGATACGCGTACAACAGTCTGATCCATTCGATTCCGTCTATATCATCCAGCTTGCCGAGGAGCGCCGCGAGTTGTCTTTTATTGTAAAAATCCAATCCGTAATATGTCGTGTCCTGTGCAATTACTATAAGTTCCTTTACTCCTTTTTCCGCAAGAGAATGCGCCTCCTGCACTATTTCTTCAACAGGCCTGCTGCGGTGTTTCCCGCGCATGAGCGGAATTGCACAAAATGAACATGGATTATCACATCCTTCGGATATTTTTAAATATGCATAATGCGAAGGAGTTGTCAGATGACGCTGCCCGGGATGCTGAAAGGGTCCGGCATTTAAAGAATTTAAAACACCTGCAAGCTGATTTGTACCGAAAAAGAAATCAACTTCAGGTATTTCTGAGGCAAGCTCGTTTTTAAACCGTTCCGACAGGCATCCCATTACCACTATTTTTCTAATCACGCCGCGATTCTTCTTATCTACAGCTTCGAGAATGGCATCTATGGATTCCTCCTTGGCGTCCTGGATGAATCCGCATGTATTTATTACAACAGTATCGGTTTCTTCGATATCATCTGTAATTTGGAAGCTGTTATCCAGCTGGCCGAGAAGGTACTCGGAGTCCACAATATTTTTCGGACAACCGAGTGTTACCACTTTAATTTTTGATTGGGAAGCCATGGACTCTGTTCCATGCTAGTTGAAATATTACAGCACGGCAAAGCTGATATAAAGATATACGATGGGTGAAACATATATGAGACTGTCGAACCTGTCGTACACTCCGCCATGTCCCGGAATGATGGAAGAGGAATCTTTAACGCCGGCATCGCGCTTGAATTTTGATTCCACGAGGTCGCCGATCTGCCCGAAAATTCCGATCAGCACTCCGATTACAATTGCATGCTGGTATGAAAGATACTGAATAAAAAATATTTTTGC
>JAFGLB010000093.1 GCA_016928255.1 Bacteroidota bacterium | reverse complement strand
ATTCAGAAATTCAGGGCAAATTTATACGGAGCATTTGGCAAACATTCATCTGGCAACCGATGACGGCAGCAAAGGATTTCATGGAACAGTTGTTCAGATGCTCGGATCATTTCTGGAGCAGACAAATCCCGGCAAGCCTAAAATTTTTGCCTGCGGCCCGACGGCAATGCTCAAAGCTCTTGCAGAACTTGCTGATAAAAAGAATATCTGCTGTGAAGTATCACTGGAAGAACATATGGCGTGCGGAATTGGAATATGCCAGGGATGCCCTGTTGAACGGAAAAAAGATTCTTCCAAGTATGCTCTTGTTTGTAAAGACGGACCTATATTCCTCACGACGGAAATTAAATTTTAATGGCACAAGAAAAAATGCAAGGTGTTAAGACATCATTCAATCTTTGCGGGGTGGAATTTAAGAACCGGGTTTTTACGGCATCCGGTACATTCGGATACGGGGATGAAGCCGGGGAGCTGGTGGATTTAAGCAGGCTTGGAGGAATTTTCACGAAATCGCTTTCCTGGAAACCCCGCAAAGGTAATCCCCCGCGGCGGATAGTCGAGACAACCGGCGGAATGCTGAATTCAATCGGGCTCGCTAATATCGGCGTGCATTCATTCATAGAGCAAAAATTACCGTACCTGCAAAAACTTGATACGAAGATAATAGCCAATATCGCTGCTAGTTCTGTCCAGGAATACTGTGATGTTCTGAAATTGCTGGAGGAGCAGGATGGAATTGCCGGATACGAAATCAATGTCTCCTGCCCGAATGTAAAAGAAGGCGGATTGAATTTCGGCACCGATAGTTCAATGACTGGAAAAATTACTGCAAGTCTCCGCAAATTGACGAAAAAGCCTTTGATAATAAAACTGACGCCTAATGTAACTCATATCTCAGAATTCGCACGCGCCGTCGAAACTGAAGGAGCCGATGCGGTTTCCGTAATGAATACGCTGATCGGAATGGCAATAGATATAAAAACACGAAAACCGAAATTATCCACGGTAACAGGCGGACTTTCCGGACCGGCTGTAAAGCCTGTCGCACTGGCGAAAGTTTACGAAGTCGCTAAGTCCGTAAAAATCCCGATTTTCGGAATCGGAGGAATCGCCTGCGCTGAAGATGCAATCGAATTTTTACTGGCAGGAGCGGCAGCGGTACAAATCGGTACTATGAACTTTGTCGACCCGGCAATTTCTGTAAAGATCGCCGATGATATGGCCGGTTATACAAAGGAACATGGAATTCAGGACATCGGTATGCTTGTAGGTGCAATGGATGCAGATATAAAATTTTCCGTAATTCAATCCTGGCTATAAATTTACTAAACAATCTCGCTTTCCATCTTCGGCAATAATTTGACCTATATTGAATCCATAGAGTTTCTATACAACCTCCAGAAATTCGGAATGAAATTCGGATTAAACGGAATTAGAACACTGCTCCGTTTTCTGGATAATCCTGAAAAGCAATTCTTGTCTGTTCATATTGCCGGCACGAACGGAAAAGGATCTACAGCCTCGATGATCGCGTCAATTTTTACCGCTGCCGGGTACAAGACCGGATTATTCACTTCACCGCATCTTGTCAGTTTTAATGAAAGGATAAGAATTAACGGCAAGCCTATTTCGGCGCGTGCAGTGACAAAACTTACGTCGATTGTTCGTCCTGAGGTTAAAAAAAATAATTCTACTTTTTTTGAAGCGGTCACTGCAATGGCATTTAAACACTTTGCGGATTCAAAAGTGGATATCGCGGTTATCGAAACCGGTTTGGGCGGAAGATTGGATGCAACCAATGTTCTTAAGCCTCTTGTATCCGTAATTACCACGATCGGATTGGATCACACATATATACTTGGCTCAAAAATTACGGATATTGCATATGAAAAGGGAGGTATAATAAAAAGAGGTGTTCCATGTATAACGGGAACGAGATCCGGGAAATCAATCAGCGTACTGCGGACAATCTGCAAAAAAAAGAAGTCGCGTTTTATCAGAGTCAGGTCATCAGAAATCCGGTTAAAGAAAATTACTCTCGATGGAATCACAGGTAATTTCTTTGCTGCAGGTAGATGGATGAAAAATGTTAAAGTGTCGCTGACGGGAGAGCATCAGGCTTTGAATACTTCTATGGCGGTTAAAACTGTTGAAGAAGTCGTCAGGCGCGAAGGCTTCAAAATCGGCGAAGAATCCATAAAGAAGGGTCTGGGAAATATTTGCAAATACTCAGGATTGCAGGCGCGTTTATCTGTTCTGCAGAAAAAACCTCTCGTTCTTGCCGACGTGGGTCATAATCCGGAGGCAATTAGTTCGCTCTGCCGCTCATTGCGCCGGCTGAAGTTCAAAAAGCTGAACATAGTATTCGGTTTGATGCAGGATAAGGATTACAGGCAGATTCTAAGAATTTTAAAACCGGTAACTCACACATTTTTTGCAGTGCAAGCCAAGACAGAGCGGTCGAGAAATGCAGCGGAACTGGCGGAGGAGCTTCGGCGTTTGAAAGTGCCGGTTAAAGAATTCATTAATGTTAAGCACGGTTTAAAGGAAGCAATCAGGCAGAGCGATGGCCTGCCGGTGCTTATTACCGGTTCCCATTTCGTTGTCGGTGAAGCGATCACGTCCTTAAAAAATGAAAAATACTTGACAATCAATCAATAATCGCGTATACTAATATCAGTTATTTAGATAAGTTTTATTTCCGGTTTATCCGACCAGGGTTACTTCATAAAAAAATTAATTCGATCCAATCTACTTATTTTTCTTTTTTTTTAGTTATTAAAAATTTAATGATGGTTTTAAAATTTTTTAATCCCTTTCTTTCACAATCATAGGTGTAATTTTTAACAGATGGATATAACAGAATTAAAATCCAAAAAAATCGCTGAACTTAATTCAATCGCCAAAGAACTTAATATCACAGGTTACAGCGACCTTCGCAAACAAGATCTCATTTTTAAAATTCTAGAAGCACAAACCCAGAAGGACGGCCTGGGATTCAGCAAGGGTGTGCTTGAAGTTCTGCCCGACGGGTACGGCTTCCTGCGTTCTGTCGACTATAATTATCTCCCTTCGCCGGATGATATTTATGTGTCGCCGTCGCAGATTAAGAAGTTCGGACTGCGCACCGGTGACACGGTTAACGGACAGGTCCGGCCGCCGAAAGAAGGCGAAAGATTTTTTGCTCTTTTGCGTGTTGAAGCCGTTAACGATGACCACCCGGATTTGATACGCGAACGCGTCCTGTTTGAAAACCTTACACCGATGTACCCTTCATCAAGAATAAAACTTGAAACTATCCCCGGTGAATATGCAATGCGTATCCTTGACCTTCTTGCACCAGTAGGCAAAGGACAGCGCGGCATGATAGTCTCGCCGCCTAAAGCCGGAAAAACCATTCTTCTTCAGAAAATGGCAAATAGCATCACAAGAAATCACCCCGAAGCTAAACTGATCGTCCTTCTTATCGACGAACGCCCTGAAGAAGTTACAGATATGGAACGTTCGGTCAGTGCCGAGGTAGTCAGCTCGACATTTGACGAGCCGCCCGAGCGCCACGTTCAGGTGGCGGATATGGTATTGGAAAAAGCAAAAAGACTGGTTGAATCGAAAAAGGATGTTGTAATTCTGCTCGACAGTATTACACGCCTGGCCCGGGCACATAATACGGTCGTTCCACACAGCGGTAAAATCCTTTCAGGCGGTGTAGACGCGAATGCACTGCACAGGCCTAAAAGATTTTTTGGAGCGGCAAGGAATATCGAAGAAGGCGGGAGCCTGACGATCATTGCGACAGCGCTGGTAGAAACCGGCAGCCGTATGGATGAAGTCATTTTTGAAGAGTTTAAAGGCACGGGTAATATGGAAATAGTGCTCGATCGCGGTTTAAGCGATAAGCGAATCTTCCCGGCTATTAATGTCAACCGTTCAGGAACCCGTAAGGAAGAAATGCTCCTTGAACCGGATGATTTAAACCGGGTCTGGATTCTCCGCAAGTTTATGAGCGACCTGGAACCCAGCGAAGCGATGGAACTCCTTCTCGATAAGATGAGAGGCACGAAAACGAATAAGGAATTCCTGAAAGTAATGAACAGCTGAGATTGAGTTTTTTAAATTAGAGTAAAAACAGAAAGAGACACTCCTAAAAGGATGTCTCTTTTTTTGTGTTGATTAATAAGTCCTGAAAATTTTTACTGTTGGCTGGGAAAAATCAGCATTCATCCATTTCAGATTTTTCAGTTAAATGCTTTATATAACGATTGTTTTTACCGACCAGTATATTGATCGGTTTTTTTGGACGGCCTGCTATCTGGAAAGACATTATTATGATTTCATCCCCCTTATGGACGAGATGTGCGGCTGCTCCGTTTATACCTATAATGCCTGATTTTTTCTTTCCTTTGATTACATAGGTTTCCAAACGGTTTCCGTTTGCGTTATCCACGACAAGTACTTTTTCGTATTCGGCAATATCAGCAAGCTTCATCAGGTGCTCATCGATTGTGATTGAACCGACATAATGAAGATTTGCCTCGGTAACTGTTGCCTTATGTATTTTTGATCTCAGATATATCCGCATAATAACAATTCCTATTGAATAATATATAAAGTACTCACAAGTCACCGGACATGCAAAGGTGTAAATCATTATTGATTAATGGCCGGTTTTGGCACTCAATCTTGAAAATCGACATCTTATTATTTCAACATTTCACAATCTCTTTTTTCCATTTCCAATAATAGTCCTTGACTTCTCTCGCCATCGAATAAATTCGACGGCTGAGAAACGCGAAACCCGAAGGGTTTCGTGATAAATAGCCGTATGATTTATCATACGGTGAAGAGTAAATGGTAAACGGTGATTAGTGATATGTGATATGTGAACAGCCGGTAGTCGAAAGCTTTAGCTTTCGTAAAAGCGGTAGGGGCGCAATGTAGGGATGTT
>JAFGLB010000092.1 GCA_016928255.1 Bacteroidota bacterium | reverse complement strand
TTCATATCCTCATGCAGCATTTCATTTTTGGTCAGTAAATTTGAAAAGTCCTTCATCTCCTGTGAATTCGGCAGTTTGCCGTAAATCAGAAGAAAAGCTGTTTCTATAAAAGTCGATTTTACAGCCAGTTCCTCTATAGGGATTCCCCTGTAACGGAGAATTCCTTTTTCGCCGTCCACAAAAGTTATACTGCTCTGGCAGGATCCTGTATTTGCATATCCTTCATCCAGCGTGATATACTCGGTTTTTTTCCTGAGAGTTGAAATATCAATTGCATGTTCACCCTCGGTTCCGACAACAACAGGAAATTCATATGCTTTGCCGTCCAGTTCTAATTTTGCCGCTTTGCCCACATTTATTCCTTATTTAGAAAGTTTATATCAGCAGTTATTCTTTTTCCAATTTTACCAGGAAATCTTCCAGGAATTCCTTTACTTCTATCATTTCCTTTTTGATTTCTTCATCCTGAATTTTTTTCTTCTGCGGAACATTCAGCAGTTCAAGCTGTTCGCCGGTGTCGGGTTCGGGAATGAATTCCTTCATTACCTGCTTTGCTCCTTCTATTGTATACTTCTCATCCCGCAGCAGCTGCCGTATGTGCATAATCAGTTTAATATCTTTATTTGTATAAATGCGGTTGCCGGCGCGGTTTTTTGCAGGTTTGAGCTCCGGAAACTCTGTTTCCCAGTAACGAAGCACATACTGCTCCAGTCCGGTTATTTTGCTGACTTCGCTGATGGAATAATAAAGTTTTTTTATACTTGAGTGCTTCATAGGTCCCTCATTCATAAATCATTCTTCCGTATGAAAATGAACTCGTGATTTTAATTTTGCATTTCTATATATGACCAGAACCCGGATTAACACTGCCGGATATAACTTCTCCCGGTTCATGCAGGGAGTTCTGTACGAATATATCGGTGAAAATTCTTCGGAAACTTCTTCCGCAGCTGCAAGACCATCGCTATTAATATCTTTAACGGCGAAGACAGCCGGATACGTTTAGAAAATACATCGTACCGGGCACGTTCTATACGAAGCAGAAGAAGATAATAAATATTTCCCATTGTACGGGCAGCTGTGAAAAGCGGTTTGTCTTCTTCGGCAAGGCATGCTTTTGCCCGCCGGAAATATTCGCGTGCACGATCGCATTCAAATTTCATCAGCTTAATAAAGCGCTCATTATAGGTGCAATTCAGCAGTTCTTCTTCCGTGTATCCGAATTGCTTTAAATCTTCCAGCGGGAGATATATCCGGCCGTTTTTTGCATCGGTCTTGATGTCGCGCAAAATATTTGTAAGCTGCAGAGCTATCCCGAGGTTGACAGCATATTCTTTTGTCTTCTCATTTTTATAACCGAATACTTCCGCGCATATCAGTCCGACTGTCGAGCCTGCCCTGTAGCAGTATTGTTTCAATTCCGCAAAAGTGCCGTAGCGGACATTTTTTAAATCCATTTCCATTCCCTTTATCAGCTCATAAAAATGTTCAATCGGGATATGGAACCTGTTAATTATTGCAGCGAGTTTATTCAAAAGAGAATAGCGCGAAACGCCGTACAGAGATCTCTTAAGCTCATCTGTCCATTGGAGAAGCAGCGCGTGTTTTTCATTTTCACTGCCGGCCTCATCTACAATATCGTCCGTGTAGCGGCAGAATGCATAAATAGTTTCAATTGCATCCCGTTTGGGCCGAGGCAGAATAAAAAACGAGTAATAAAAATTACTCTTCCTGTTCTGTGCTAAATCCGGTATTATCGGTGCCATTGTCTGCATATTTAAATTTACGATAAAAATGAACGAAATAGAAGACCCAATTTATTCAGCTTGGTCAATGCCGGCCTGCGGCTGAGCACGTCATAATCATATTTATGAATTTTCTGCAGAATCCGCATTCCGCCGTACCAGGTAAGCTTAAGCTCGCGTGATAAATCCCTGCCTACCTCCGTTAAAAGCGGTTTTCCTTCCACAAATATTTCCGCGGTCCGTTGAACTTCAAATGCCATAAGTTCGCGGAATCTATCGTTAGATTTACGTTCCAGCAGATCCTGCTCGGAATAACCGATATCTTCCATATCTTCAAGCGGGACATATATGCGGTCTTTCTTTATATCGACCGAAACATCCTGCCAGAAGTTCGTCAGCTGCAATGCAGTGCAGATACGGTCGGAAAACTGCATCATTGTTTCACTGCGGTAATTGAACAAAAGCAGAACAAGTCTGCCTATCGGATTTGCCGAACACGAGCAGTATTCGAGCAATTCATCGAAAGTGGCGTACCGCTTTACAGTGACATCCGAACGGAATGCTTTAAGAAGTTTATGGAACAATTCAGCAGGAATCTGGAATCTCTCAACCGTCTCAGCCAGTGCGGCAAAAACACGGTGAGTCGGATTTCCGTTGTAACATTCGTCAAGGTATAATTCCCATTGATTCAAGTTGTCCATTCGTTCTGCAATTGTGTAACCGGGTTCGTCCGCAAAATCGTCTGCTGTTCGCGCAAATGCATAGATAGACCAGACATATTTTCGGATATCTTTCGGAACAAAACGCGATGCAACGGGAAAATTTTCGTAGTGGCTGCGTGCAATCTGCTCGCAGTAACGAAATCCTTCTTCCGGCAGCCAGTGCCTCTTCTTTATGTTGAGCTTCAAGTCGCGCATTTCATTAGAATTAATATCAGAAATGGCGGCGGGAAAAGCAAGCAAAAGCGGAAATTGGCGGGAAAACAGGTCATCTTCAACTAGGTAATAACAAAGGAGAAGATGACCTTTTATCTGCTTGAACTTAATAAAACGCTTTACTACAATAACTAGTGTCCCAATTATCCTGATGATAAAGGAAATTACTTAGGATAGCGCCAATATATTCTTGTTTCTGTTTACAGCCGATAATTTTTAATTAATAGGTTGAAGGCAACTTTTATCTGATTAGCCAAGATAGAAGGAAATCTCTACAATGGAGTAAAATATGAACAGAGAGGTACCCATTGAAAACAATGTCTATTATCATATCTATAACCGCGGAAACAACCGGAGGAGAATATTCGGTGATGATTTGGATTATAATGCCTTTATCAAGAAGATGAAATCACTCGCTGAAAAGTATGCAGTGGATGTCCCTGTATATACACTCATGCCAAACCATTTTCACTTGATAGCAAAACAGGTCTCCTTTGTAGAAGATCACCTTCATCCATGTAAAAACAAGGTAGAAGGTGATCTTCAGCATAGACTTTCGAGAATGATTGGAGCGCTGCAGACATCGGCAGCAAAACGATATAACCTGAGATACAGTCATATTGGGCACTTGTTCCAGGGTCCTTTTCGCTACAAGCCGGTTTCTGAAAATTCTATTTGGGATGTTGCCTGTTATATTCATTTGAATCCAGTGAAAGCTAAATTAGTAAAAACACCTGATAAGTGGCCATACTCAAACTATATCGAATTCCTTGATAAAAGGAAGGAAACCTTTAACTCAGTTTTTTGGCAAGGTTATACAGATTACATTCAAAAAAATTTGAAAAATGAACATACAGAAAAAGAGTTATGGAAACGGTTACGGGATAAAGGTAACTTTGATGGAAACCTTTAGGGCTGAAGGTCATCTTCAACTATGCGATAACAAAGGAGAAGATGACCTTCACTTCAGGTAACTATTTTTTTTCGTTCAGCACCGCCTGGAAATCCGCTTTCAGCGGCGCGCCTCCAATAACAACAAATCCTTTTTCAGCCAGCTGTTTTTTCGTTTCCTCGCTAGTCCAGAATTTTGTTTCATTGATGCGCAAATCTAGATCGCCGGTTATATTTTTATCTGCCGGCTCGATTCCCTGATGAGTAAAAAGGTAGTAAATACCCGATTTCAAATCGCCGAGCATCTTCCAGTAAGCTGCTGTTCGGTTTTCGATTGTTTCGGCCTGGTTGCTCAGCCTGTATATACCTGTATAAGACGAAACTGAAAATAATTTTCTTTCATTGGATGAAATGAACCCGATTTCGTTAGGACTGATCAGTGGAATTGCATATCTCTTTGAAAGCCTGCAGGCAGCTGCAAACAATTCAGGAGTCTGAAAATAGCATCCCATATGTGTATCTATATGCGTAACTTCAATTCCCGTATCCAATATTCTTTTTATCTGAGCATCCCATTCTGCCTCGGCTTCGGCGGGAATTACATACTTTGCCGCTTCTTCCGCAGTATTATACATCACTCCCGAAGCATTGCAGAGACTTGCACCGGAGGTTAACGGCTTCCAATCACCTGTCAATGTCAGGTGAATTCCAACAGGCAGGTTCGGATTTTCTTTCAGCAGTTTAATCGCTCTTTCCGCATCATGCCCGTTCGATACAATGCTCGCTGAACTGATTGCGCCTTTCTTGTATGCATAAAGAGTGGCATCCGTAAAGATTTCCGTTATGCCTAAATCGTCACCGTTTACTATTAAAACAACTTTATCTTTATAAACCTCTTCGAGTGACTGTCTTGCTGCCGGAGTGTTATCTGTACATCCGTAATATATCATGCTGAGAAATAAAAAGAACAATAGTATTGATAAAGATCTTTTCATATACATTTCCGATCCTTTGCTGATTAATAGATTTTTTAATGGAATGTTATCTTACTACTTTCGCAAAGAGTTCCACAAGGCGCGTCCGCACATCATTCTCTTTTAAGGTAGTCTCCGGATCTGTTTCGAGCCTGTCTTTAATATCGCTGAAAGAAGAAAGAGGTATGGGCGATTTCGGATTCAGTTTAATAACATCCTGAAGTTTGTTTAGAAAAAAAAGAATTTCTTCTGCGCTTCCCATAATTTCGGAATCATCGCCTTTCAGCAGAATTTTACCAAGATTGGAAGCTTGAGCGACAAAATTGTAATCCGGACTCATAAGTCACCTCTGTTTA
>JAFGLB010000091.1 GCA_016928255.1 Bacteroidota bacterium | reverse complement strand
CCCGATTCGTTTATCAGCAATAACAGGGTTCTTGTGAATTCAAATGCCATTTTTAATGAAGCCGGAGATATGTAAACCGAACGGTCTTCAAGTGTCTTCATTGAGTTAAGAACTACAGGCATGTTAATTGAATCAGCTTTATAACCGCTGCGTACATACTTGCTTAACCGTTCACCGTCGCCTTTTGGCACGACTGAAATTGAAATATTCTGCAGGTTATACTGGGAAAATGAAACATGGTCCGAAGCCGGATAATCCTTATCCTCGACGAAAGGGAATCCGGTTTTCTGCGCCGCTTCATGAACATAACGCAGGAATATCCGGTTATCATTGCCTATAGGCCCTGCATATACTTCTTCCCCTGTCCCGACAATATCGAGATTGATCATTGCCAGATGCCGTTTTGGGACTGCAAATTGCTGGACATAGTAATAGGAACCGATTTGCTCTGATTCTCCACGATCGAAGAAACAAAAATCAATTGAGTAATTCCATTCAACATCCTGAAGATATTTGATAAGAGAAAGCAAAACAGCCACTCCGCTGCCGTTGTTGTTTGCGCCCGGCGAATCGCCGTAAGCATCATAATGAGCGCCGACAACGATCTGTTTTGGTCCTCCGCCTGTCCTTACTATTATATTTTCGCCATCGATCTTTATGGTATCCTTTTTTGTATAGGAAACGTGTTTGAATGGAGCAGTCACATATCCCACATTAAGAGTCTGCAGCTGTTTTTTTATGAATTCATTGCGTTCCGTATGCGATTTGCCTTCAATACCCATAACAGAAAACTGTAATTCGTCTCCAAGAGGTATTTGTGCCCATGATAATGAAAATACAAATAAAGCCGCGATAACGATCAAGTAAGGACGTCTCATGTGTGACCTCATGTATTTAATTTTATACGAAATGTTGTTTTAAATCCGGATTTACTTTCTTTGAGAAAAAGCCTGCCGCCGTGATGTGATTCGATTATGCGTTTCGATAAACTCAATCCGAGTCCCCATCCCCGCTTTTTTGTTGAAAATCCCGGCCGGAATACATCTTTGCGGTGTTTTATATCAACCCCTTTTCCGGTATCCGAGATATCTATGTAACTGTATTTGCCGTGTGAAGAAATGGAATATGCAATTGTGCCCTTGCCGTTTTCCATTGCATCAAGCGCGTTCTTTGTTAGATTTTCTATCACCCATTCAAATAATTCACGGTTTATTCGTGCGTATACGGATCCCGGGGACTCAATAACAAGATGCACTTTTTTGCCGAGCTGAGGAATCCGCCGTTCGAAATATTTGATAACCGGGGTGATAATTTCCGTAATATTTTCCTCGCGCAGGTCAGGTTTTGAACCGATCTTCGAAAAACGATCTGCAATTTTTTGCAGGCGGTGAAGATCGTTTTCCATATCGAGAAGCGGTTCTGTGGCTTTTGCATCTCCGGCCGATTGATCTTTTAATAATTCCACCCAGCCAAGCATGCTGGAAATTGGTGTGCCGAGCTGGTGAGCGGTTTCGCGAGCCATACCGACCCATATATTGGATTGCTCGGTTCGTTTGACATAACTGAAGCTGATATAACCTATTAGAATGAAAAGAGCGGCAACTGCAAGTTCTATATACGGAAGCCGGCGCAATTGCACGAGCAGCTCCGATTCGCCGTAATGAAGATAGTTGAGTATGATTGTATCCTGATATGCAACTTTAATGGGCGGCCTGGATCTATCCATCTTCCTCATTAATTCTTTGAGGAATAAGTATTGTTCTTCTTTTGATTGCGTGGTATCAATTAAAATATTTTTTGTATGGGTTACGTAGGGAAATTCAGGTTCGTCATGCCCGTTTGTCATTATGACTGGAAAATCTATGGCATTGATAATCTCAGTAAAAAGAAAATCATAATCTCCGTCTGTCGTTTTTTCGTTGGCAATGTATTCCAATGATTTCGCATAAAGATCGGCGACTTCTTTTTCCTTTTTGCTGAGTGAATTTACGAGGTCGTGTGTGTACCATAAAGTAACAGCGATGATTATGAAAGCCAGCACAAGAAGGAAAATCTTCAACTTGCCGGAACGCGGAATCGAACCGGTTGCAGCAGATTTTATAATCGAAGCTGTTTTCATAAATATAAACTGGCTGTTATACCATCAAAGTCTGGTCCCTGCGTGCTCCTACTGAAACCATCCAGATATCTGCACCGATCATCTTACCCATGGCTTCAATATATTGCCTGGCCTCTTTAGGAAGTTTTTTAAAACTGCGGATGTCGGAGGTCTTTGTCTGCCATCCTTTAAAAGTTTTGTATACAGGTTCCACTATATCGAGTGTCTGCGAATCGGTCGGATAATGTCTGAGCATTTTGCCGTTGACTTTATATCCAGTGCAGACTTTAATTTCTTTAAATTCGTCCAGCACATCCAGTTTGGTAACAGCAACCCGCTGGATGCCGTTTACACGCACGGAATACCTGAGACTTTCAGCATCAAGCCAGCCGCACCGCCGCGGTCTTCCTGTTGTTGCGCCGTATTCTCCGCCGATCTTTCGGAGAGTATCTCCGACTTCATCGCCTAATTCCGTCGGAAACGGCCCGTTGCCGACACGCGTGCTGTAAGCTTTTACGATTCCGATGATAGAGTTGATGGAAGTGGGAGGAATACCGAGACCCGTGCACGCGCCGCCGCTGGTCGGGTTTGAAGATGTGACAAAAGGATATGTGCCATGATCAATATCAAGTAATGCACCCTGGGCGCCTTCTGCAAGAATGCGTTTATTCTTTTTTAAAGCATTGTTGAGATATTCGGAAGTATCGGTTATATATTCATCAAACTTCCGGTCGAATTCCTGATATTCATTAATAATAGCATCTACATCCAGAGCTTTTGTCTGGTATAATTTACTTAGTATTTCATTGCTGGCTTCAATATTATCCTTCAGTTTTTTACGCATGATATCGCGGTTCAGGAGGTCGACTACACGTATGCCTGTGCGGGTATATTTATCGTTGTAAGCCGGACCTATGCCGCGGCCGGTAGTTCCGATTTTTACTGCTCCCCGTTCGCGCGCCGCATCCAGCATTTTATGATACGGCATTATCAAATGTGCATTATGACTCAACAGCAGCCGGCCGCTGATTTTTATACCGGCTTCTTTCAGCTGGTTTATCTCTGTCATTAATGCAACCGGATCGAGAACAACTCCGTTTCCAATTACGCATTTTACCTGCGGGTGAAAAATTCCGGATGGAATAAGGTGCAAAACGTACTCTTTTTCCGGCTTGCCTTTTTTTGCAGGTAAAACGACAGTATGGCCGGCATTTGCTCCGCCTTGATAACGGGCAACAATGTCTACTTTTTCACTTAGATGATCTACAATTTTTCCTTTTCCTTCATCGCCCCACTGGGCGCCTACAACAATTTGAACTGGCATATTAATTCTTCTGTATTTTGTGAATAATTGAGTTTTTTTCTATTCCGTATTTTTCTTAAAAGACAATTTTTTTTTATCTAAAACTATTTAACCAATTTTCGTAAGAAAGACAAGGAAATCATAGAATTCTTCCATCTTTCAGTATGAATTACCTTTGGATTGAATTTCTTCTTCGGTTTGTCTTCTCCAGTCGGACGGCCGATCGGGATGACATTGAGAGGAATGACTTCAGGCGGTATGTTTAAAATCGATCTTACAGGCTCCATTCTGTCGGGATACGGGTATGCTGCCGTCCATATTGCACCGAGGCCAATAGCTTCGGCTGCCAGAAGTATATTCCCGCTGGCAAGGGTTGAATCTATAATTGCATATTCCTTCATTTTTTTATGCGCTTTTTCCGGAATAGCGCACACAATAACGGCCGCGCCTGCTTTGTAAAGCATTTTTGCATAAGGCAGTACATCAGCGAGCTTATCGAGTGTTTTTCTTTCAGTGACCACCACAAACGCCCATGGCTGGCAGTTAACTGCACTCGGAGCCGCCATGGCAGCTTTTAATAAAACTTCTATCTGGGTTTCAGTAACGGGTTCGCCGGTGTAGTTGCGAACACTTTTCCGATTTTGTATAACGGTAAGAGTATCGGGAATGTTCTGTTGATCCATTATTAATCCCTCTTTTCAGATAAATTTTTGCCTTTATTACTATATTGTACTATATTGATTCCGGAAAATTTATTTAATTCTACCGAAATATAAATAAAGGAGCAAGCGGTGGATAAGTTTATTATCAACGGCGGAAAATCCCTGAGCGGTACAATAGCAATAGGAGGGGCAAAAAATGCCAGTCTTGCATTGATGCCGGCAACGATTCTGGCAGGCGGGACGTATCATCTTTATAACACTCCCCAATTGCGCGATATTAATACGATGACCACGCTGCTTGAGACGATGGGAATGAATATATCTCAGCAAGATCAGTCATTGACAATAGACACTAAGAATATCAACAGTTATGAAGCTCCTTATGAACATGTAAAAAAAATGCGTGCCTCGATTTATGTGCTGGGACCTTTGATTGCCAGATTCGGCGAAGCCAAAGTTTCGCTTCCGGGTGGCTGTGCTTGGGGGCCGCGTCCTGTTAATTTACATATCGAAGGTATAAGAAAACTGGGAGCAGAGATTGAAATTGAAGCGGGTTATATAATCGCAAAAGCAAAACGCCTTAAGGGTGCGCGTATTCTTTTTGATGTCTCAAGTGTCGGAGCCACCGGTAATGTGATGATGGCGGCAGTTCTGGCAAAGGGAACAACAATTATCGAAAATGCCGCACAGGAACCTGAGATTGTTCAATTATCCGAGTTTCTAGTCAAAATGGGAGCAAAGATAGACGGGATCGGCACAGGCCGGCTGGAAATTGAAGGAGTTGACGAAATGCATTCGACAGATATTACAACAATATCCGATCGAATTGAAACAGGCACATTCCTTATTGCCGGCGCAATAGCGGGAAAAATTGGCGGAAAGATACGCCTTGAAAAATGCAATCCGAATCATTTAGGCGCGCTGATTGTCAAATTGCAGGATATCGGTGCTGAAATAAAAACCGGTGATGATTGGATAGAGCTTACGCCTTCGGAAAAAATCAAAGCTGTAAATGTGACGACTGCGATTTATCCCGGTTACCCGACGGATATGCAGGCACAGTGGATTGCATTAATGTCGCTGGCAGAGGGCACAAGTATTGTGACGGATACGGTTTACTTCGACCGGTTTACACACGTGCCTGAATTGAATCGGCTGGGTGCTAATATTACAGTAAAAGAAAATATTGCTACGGTTATCGGCATAAAAAAATTAATCGGTGCAAAGGTGATGTCTACAGATCTGCGTGCGAGCGCATCGCTTATCCTCGCAGGCCTTGTCGCAGAAGGAACTACGGAAGTACTGCGTGTGTATCATATCGACAGGGGATACGAATCTGTAGAGAAAAAACTCCAGGCACTCGGTGCAAACATCAGTCGCGAGCAGGGCGAAGAATTCTGAGGATTATGCAGACACGCGTATTTAAAATTTCAGTTCTAATCCTTATCATTTTTTCAGTCTTTTGTTCGCGTATTCCCCTGCTTAATTATCTGGGTTTCGAGTTCTCTTTTTTTACTGTTCTTCTAGCCGGATTTTTATGCGGGATTTTAACTCTTTCTTACTGGAAAAAATCTGAATGCAAATGCAAAGCAGATGTATGGAAGTTCGCTGCCGTGACTTTTTCTGTCCAGCTGGTTCTGCTTGCTGTTCCATTTTTTGTATCCTTGCTGAATGCACTGTTTGTAAAGAATTGTTCGATCGGCGATGGAATTATTCTTTACATCCTGATCGTAATTCCCGGTGCTGTTTTTTCCGCTGCTCTGGCAATGACGGTCGGAATACTTTTTAAAAAATGGCAGAAGACGATATTTACGTTTCTGTTTATTCTTATCATATTGCACATACCGGCTGTAACATATTTTCACCCGCAAATTTTCGCTTTTAATCTTATACTTGGTTTCTTCCCGGGTTTTACATATGACGAGACTTTACAGGTAATCCAGCGTCTTTTGAATTTCAGATTGCTGACTCTGGCATTCTCGGGAGTTTTAATCTCTTCTGCTGTGTGTATCTGGTACTGCCGGTTCTGCAAAAATGAAATAACGGAAGATTCACAACGATCATTTCCTCTCACGGAAGCAGTAATAATAGCTGTGCTGGTCCCGTTGGCTATCGCGATGTTCACTTCCCGTGAAAAACTCGGATTCGCCTCATCGAAGCACTATATACAGCAAAAACTTGCAGGTAATCATAAGACCGAGCATTTTGAAATTATTTATCCAGCGGGTTCTGTAAAAAAAGAAAAAATCGAACTTATCGGCCGTCTGCATGAATTTTATTACAGTCAGGTATCGCGGGTTCTAAAAGTTACGGCAAACGAGCCGATCGTTTCATTTATATATTCAACTCCTGAAGAAAAGGGGAGATTGACCGGCGCCGGATCTACAGATATCACAAAACCGTGGCTTTATCAAATGCATATCAATATTGCGGATGTGGGCGCAGTGTTGAAACACGAGTTGGTGCATGTAATGGCGGGAGAATTCGGCTGGTCGCCTCTGAAAGTATCTTTAAACTCCGGACTTATAGAAGGAGTAGCTGTAGCTGTTGGAGATGAAGTGAGATATGATGAACCGCTTCACCGGTCGGCTGCAATGGTTTTTGCAGCAGGAATTCAGCCCGATATGAATTCGATTTTTTCTGTATCCGGATTTGTAAAAACATATGCGGGAGTCAGTTATACGATTGCCGGATCGTTCTGTAAATTCCTTATTGACTCGCTTGGAATGGATAAATTTAAAGAATTATATGCAATAGGTGATTTTGATAAAACATATCAACGTGATTTTTCTTCTCTGGTTTCGGATTGGGAGCGGGTTGTGCTTTCTCAGAATATTTCAACCTCCGACAGCATTAAGGCACATTATTTATTCAAGCGCTCGTCAATTTTCGGCAAGGAATGTGCGAGAGTTATTGCGAATTTGAATTCCGAGACAAAAAAAATGATTGAACAATACGATTTCGAGAAAGCACTGCTCTCGGCGGAAAAATCATTATCGTTAAGCAAGACCCCCCAAGCTGTATTTCAGAAAGCTGCAGCGTTGATTGAAATGCAAAGATATAAAGAAATGATAGAATTCGGTACTGCCCGGATGAATGATTCGGCGATAGCTTCTTCTTTACTGCCGCTTCATTTAAAAATTGGCGATGCATACTGGGCGATAGACTCGGTTGAAAAAGCAAAACAGGAGTATAAAGTACTGAAGGACGTTTATTTAAGCACAGCGTACGACGAGGCATGCGTCTTGCGCCTGGAATCGCTGAAGGACGGCCGTGCTTACAGGAGAATACAGGCATATTTTATACGATCAATGGAAGATACAAATCGGATAGAATTGCTGTCGGGACTCAATTCACCCGTCGCTGCATACCTGCTTGCCGGCGAATTAATTAAAAAGGAAAAGTTCGGGGAAGCTTGCGGCGTACTTGAACAAATGAATTTTTCTGGATATAAATCATTTGAGTTTTATTACTATCAAAGACTCGCAAAAGTATATTATTATTTAAAGGAATGGAAAAAAGCGGAGCTGTTATTTTCAAAAGCTTTATCGGCTGCTCCAACTGCTTCGGCTGAAACAGAGATTAATGAATGGCTGGAAAGATGCGAGTTTGAATTGAAACCAACCTGAAAACCTTGTCAAAGTTATACAGAGGTTTGCTGTTTGAACTTTGACA
Organism: Bacteroidota bacterium; assembly: GCA_016928255.1. Taxonomy (GTDB): domain Bacteria; phylum Bacteroidota; class Ignavibacteria; order UBA10030; family UBA10030; genus Fen-1298. The sequence continues at coordinate 37,409 of JAFGLB010000091.1, read as the reverse complement.
AGGTTGCTGTTATGATATATTGACGCTAAACAAAGGATATATTATATGGAATGCAACAAGTCAAAGAATCTAAAAAAATGCAACTGCAGTTACGAACCATGCTCGCGCAAGGGAATGTGCTGTGAATGCATCCGTTATCACCTGCAGATGCAGGAATTGCCGGCCTGCTGTTTCCCGGACGATATGGAGCAGACGTACGACCGCAGTTTCCGAAGTTTTGCTCAGGCCGTGATGAGCGGGAAGATACAGAGTTGAATACCTTCCGAATACCGATAACCTTGTCAAGGTTTGAAACCTTGACAAGGTTTAGAGATGAGTAAAATAATGACGCATTACCAACTCTTAGGAATTTTACCAACAGCGACTGCAGATCAAATTCGTGCAGCATATCGAAAGAAGGCATTCCAATTTCATCCTGATAGGAATAAAAGTCATAACGCTAATCAACAGTTCATTGCAGTGAGACTGGCATATGAGACTCTTTCGGATCCTAAGAGACGTGTAAAATATGATGAAAAGATAGATATTAATAGATTTCCCGTTATAACCGAGCAGCAGCCATCTATGAATTCCTCTTATGTTTATGATGATGAAAAAATTAGTGATATATATGAAGAAATAGAATACTTAAAACATATCCATTACGATCCTATTGAGGAGTGGGTTAAGCTTTATCGGATGAGCTGGAAAGAATGGTATACGATTCCAAAAATAATCAAATTGAAGAAAATTGGAGCGGAACTTATATTCCGATCACTTTACGCTCTTATTGGTATGTTTGTGATCGTGTTCGTATACTATTACTTGTTCTATGGTAATGAAGGTAATTGGAATTCAAGGTTGGAGGATAAATCTTTTATGTTCACATTTGTTAAATCCATTATTGTCACGGCGGGAATATTCTTCATATTTGCTAAAAGTATTGGACGTATATATAGAGAATTTAAGAAGGAAGACTAGCTTTTTGTCATACGCTGATTATCTTTTGTTGTTTTGCCGACTCATTGCATTTCCGGCAATTTTTGACTTAATTTAAAGTTGTTTTTCCTCGAAACGAGTGGAAGAACCAGCCGAATTTTTATTTAATGATTCGGAAATAACCCAAAAAACAAGCTTTGAATAATAATCTTGTACCAATCATATTTGGAGTATAATCATGTCACAGACTATTACAGATGTATGGGCGCGTGAGATTCTAGACTCACGTGGAAATCCGACTATTGAAGTCGAAGTTGAATTGGAAAACGGAACTGTCGGCAGAGCGGCTATTCCCAGCGGCGCTTCCACAGGCGAAAATGAAGCAGTTGAATTGCGCGACGGCGACAAAACACGTTATCTCGGCAAAGGTGTACTTAAGGCGGTAAAAAACGTCAATAATATTATCTGCAAGGAAGTCACCGGCTTTGACGCTCTTGATCAGGTCGGTATCGATAAAATGATGATTGCCCTAGACGGTACGCCTACAAAAGCGAAACTTGGCGCGAACGCTATTCTTGGTGTTTCACTTGCAGTCGCAAAAGCGGCTGCGTTATCACTTAAGATGCCGCTTTACCGTTATATCGGCGGTACAAATGCAAAAGTGCTTCCTGCTCCGATGATGAATATCGTAAACGGGGGATCGCATGCGGATAATAATGTAGATTTCCAGGAATTCATGATCTTCCCGATTGGTGCGCCGACTTTTACCGAAGCGTTGCGAATGGGTGCCGAAGTATTCCATACATTAAAAGGTGTTTTGAAGAAAAGAGGATATAATACTGCAGTCGGTGATGAAGGCGGTTTTGCGCCGAATTTAAAATCAAATGACGAAGCGATAGAAGTTATACTCGAAGCAATATCAAAAGCCGGTTACAAGCCAGGTAAACAGATTTATATTGCACTTGATCCGGCGGCGAGTGAATTCTACGATACAAAGAAGAAAAAGTATGTATTCCATAAATCAGATAAGTCTGAAAAGTCTTCAGCAGAAATGGTCAAGTTTTGGGAGAATTGGGTGAAACAGTACCCGATCATAAATTTAGAAGATGGAATGGCTGAAGGTGATTGGGACGGCTGGAAGATGCTGACTGATACTCTTGGTAAAAAGATACAGCTTGTTGGCGATGATATATTTGTTACAAATGTTGAGTATCTCTCAAAAGGTATTAAAATGGGTGTTGCGAATTCGATTCTTATAAAAGTGAATCAAATTGGCACTCTTACCGAGACACTTGATGCTGTTGAAATGGCAAAATGTGCGCACTACACAACGGTTTTCAGTCACCGATCCGGCGAAACGGAAGATGCAACTCTTGCCGATCTCGCAGTGGCAACCAACTGCGGTATGATCAAAACAGGTTCGGCAAGCCGCACCGATCGGATTGCGAAATACAACCAGTTGATGCGCATTGAAGAAGAACTCGGCTCGAATGCAATATACGCCGGCAAGACAGCAGTAAACGCAGAACTATAAATAAACATGAACCAACGGCTGGGTAAAATATTTTTACCCGGCCTTTTTATTTTCCTAAAAAAATATGACACCAAAAATTAAATTCGGCACGGACGGATGGCGCGGAGTAATAGCGGACGATTTTACATTTGAAAATGTTGCGCGTGTTGCGCTGGCAACTGCAATGTATTATAAAAAGCACAAGAAGATAAAAAACGGGATAGTCATAGGTTATGACGCACGCTTTTTATCAAAGGAATTTGCAGAGAAAACGGCAGAAGTGATCGGCAATCGCGGTATTAAAGTGATCATATCCGATAAAATTTCTTCTACGCCCGCAATTTCACTTATCACAAAGAAAATGAACGCTGCCGCAGGTGTGGTAATTACGGCGAGTCATAATCCTGCAAAGTATAACGGATTTAAAATCAAAGGCGATTTCGGCGGTCCCGCTTTTCCCGAATCAATAGAAAAAGTGGAAAAAGAACTCAAGAAAGTCATAAAAACAAATGTTGTATGCAAGAAATCGTTCGATGAATTAGTTAAAAAGGGAACGATTAAAAAAATAGATTTCACCGAAATTTATATTGATGATATCAAAAGTAAAATTGATATAGATCTCATTAAATCAGCAGGGATAAAAATTGCGTACGATGCTATGTATGGAGCAGGCCAGGGTGTGATGGATCAGATTCTGTCACTAAGGGCTTCTATACGAGGATATTTCAATCCATCCTTCGGCGGAAGTCATCCTGAACCTCTACCGCAGCATACAAAACCTCTGGTAGAAGCAGTTTTACAGAACGGCTGCGATATAGGTATTGCTACTGACGGCGATGCGGATCGTATCGGTGCATATGATGAAAAAGGAAATTTTGTGGATTCACATCGCATCTTCGCTATTCTCCTCAAGTATTTTATTGAAGAAAGGAATATGACCGGTGAAGTAGCAAAATCTTTTTCTGTCAGTCAAATTATCAATAAAATGTGTAAGAAGTACAACTTGGTATTGCATGAAACACCGGTCGGATTTAAATATCTCTGCCGCCTTATGGTCGAACGGAATATCCTGATTGCAGCGGAAGAAAGCGGAGGAGTCGGCGTAAAAGGACATTTACCTGAACGCGACGGTACTTATATCGGCCTTCTTCTTGCAGAAATCATGGCTGTACGTAAAATGAAACTAAGCGAGCTTGTGGACGAACTGATGTTGGAATATGGATGGCATTATTTCAACAGGTATGATGCGCATTTGACGGAAAAAGAAAAAAACCGGATTATGGCTTATTACAAGAAGGGGCCGAAACAGATTGCAGGCTGCACCATTCAGCGTATTGAGACAAAGGACGGATATAAATTATTTATTGAAAACGGATGGGTACTCGTTCGTGCTTCCGGCACGGAACCGTTAATTAGATTCTATGCGGAAGCGGAGACTCCGGAAAAAGTTGAAGTATTGCTGAAAGCGGCACGTGAAGTATAGCGAAAGAGCTTGATGTCGGAGATGTCACGGACTCTGACTCTATTTTTAAAACCTCTGATAAAACCGGAGGTTTTTTTATTGCTGAATGGATTAGTTAATAATGAATGAATTAAAGCGCGGTGATGAATTAAAGCTTGAGATTCTTGATGCGGCTTTCGAAGGTACATCAGTTGCCCGTTATGAAGGAATGGTTGTATTTGTTGAAAATGCCGTGCCCGGCGATATAGTAATCGCGAAACTTAAAAAGATCAAGAAAAACTATTGTGAAGCTAAAGTTGTTAAGATAGAGCATCCATCGAAATTGCGTGTGGAACCGCGCTGTAAATACTACGGCATTTGCGGCGGATGCAAATGGCAGAATGTTGATTATAAAGCGCAAATCAGTTTCAAGCAGCAGCAGGTAAAAGATATTTTTGAACGTATTGGAGGTTTTTCAAATCTCAATATAATGCCGATCATCAGCGCAGATGATATTTTTTACTATCGGGGGAAAATGGAATATTCATTTGCCGGACAAAAATGGCTGGAAACGCCTCCGTTAAAAGATGAAATCGATGCAGCCGCTGAGGATGTGAAGGAAAATCCGGTTTTTCTTGGTTTACATGTCCCTCAGAGATATGATAAAGTTCTTGATCTGGATGAATGTCATCTTCAGTCGCCCGTTTCGAATAAAATTCTTAATTTTACCAGGACTTTTGCTCACCGTAATAATCTTCCAGTATACAGTACAGAAAGGAACAGCGGTTATTTAAGATTTCTTGTAATTCGCGAGAGCAAGCGGACCGGGGAAACGATGGCGAATCTTGTTACATTCGAGGACAAACCTGATATAATGAAGCAATATGCGGCAGAGCTGAAAGAAAATGTTGCTCAAGTGACTACAATAGTCAATACGATCAATACAAAAAAAGCTCAAATAGCATTTGGCGAGACTGAGAAGATCTACCTGGGAAGCGGATGTATAAAAGAGGTACTTGGGCGGCACAAGTTTTCAGTTTCGGCAAGTTCTTTTTTTCAGACTAATACTGCACAGGCGGAAAAATTGTATGGAGTTGTCAGGGAATTCGGTGAGTTTCAATCCGGCGATGTTGTTTTTGATCTTTATTCCGGAACCGGATCGATAGCAATATTTATCTCTGATGCGGTCAAGGAAGTTGTCGGAATAGAATCGGTCGAAAGTGCAATCCGCGATGCGGAAAAGAATGCTGAAGAGAATGGTATAAGCAACTGCAGGTTTTTACTGGGAGATTTAAAAGACCGGCTGACGGTGGACAGGGAATGGATGTCGTCTCACGAAAAGCCCGATGCGATGATTATTGATCCGCCGCGAAACGGTATGCACCCGAAAGTTGTGGATGAGATAATGAATATCGCGCCGAAAAAGATCGTATATGTCAGCTGTAATCCGGCCACGCAGGCAAGAGATGTCAAATTATTATGCGCAGAAAAATATGAACTTAAAAAAAATCAGTCTGTGGATATGTTCCCGCATACATATCATATAGAGAATGTTACGCTTCTGCATCTGAAATGAAAATGATTTCTATCGTTTGATGATTTCCGATTGCCGTATTATAGTTTGCGAATTAATATTTGTCATTTCCTTTTCAATCCGCACAGGATGTATCAATTCGATAAATCTTGCATCTATCGACTCAGTAACGCTGTCTGCATTTATTACTTTAAAATGGATAAGTACTGTCAGCGTCGTGTCCTGCGGGTAATTCCATTTTAATGATACAGCGTTATAGGATTTATTGGTAATGTAATTTCCTGATATTTCTTCCATTTTATTGACGCTTGAAGAATACGTGATAGTGAAGCTGGAAGGCGTGTTAGTGAACCGCGGTTTTAGAGAAATATCGAATACTGTGCTGGAATCTCCGCCGGCTGTAACTTTCCTATTGAGTTGAATCCAAGGAGTACCTTCGTAACTGAATTCACCGAAAACTATGTCTCTTTCACGTGTTGTTATTACCGTATCTTTTTCCGGCATATCTATATAAATATCTCTAAGAAATTCACTGCTCATAAGCCGCAGTATTCCATTCTCTGTTTTCATATCTACATTCTCGTCAAAATAAATTGTCTGACGCCATTCATCAGAATATGAAGGAATAAAAAGAAGAACTGCCGCGCAGATGATAAATGCCGCAGAAATTACAGATATTCCTAATCGTGTTTTCCATTTATTCAGCCACAGAAAATTTACTTTGGTATCAAAATAGACGGCCGCAAATCCCAAAAGGAAGGGGAACGACCATAACGAAAAGAAAATAATGTAAAAAATATGCATTAAGAACACCCATATCGGCGGGACAAAAGAATAGGCAGACTGTCTTGACAAGAAGCTGAATCCTTCCGAGAAAAACAACCTGAACATAAAATGAGGCGAGAGAATCCAGAATAATAATTTCAGCCACGGTATTTTAGCAATAATTGCCAGTGTAAGCAGGAAGAGCGATACAGCCGGATAAAAAGCGACTCTCACGTCTGAAAGCGCTGCTAATAAGATTAATATGAGCAGAAAAGCAACAGCACGGAAGTACCAGCGATATGGATCCTTGCTCAGATTCATACGGGGAGTTAATTTAAGTGATATTGCTATTCCAACAAGAGCCGCTAAAAAGCCGAGCAATATGTAAAGGTCCGGATTCGCCGGAAATGGAAAACGCACTCCTTTGATAAGACCGAACAGATTTTCAGAAAGCCATACACAAGCTTGAATGAGTAATGCGATAAGAAACAGCTTAAGCGCCGGTATCCTGGTTTTCCTGTTTCTATCAATTTCAAATCTGCGTTTGCGGGCGATAAGAAGAGCCGCGATTGACAGGGCAATAGAAATCAGGATAAAAGTGCACAGGAGCCAGAGCGGGAAGAACAATGCGCGATTGCCTGCCTGTAAAAGATAATAGTCGTTTGTTTTTGCATTGCCGATATTATTGTCGAACCGGTGAACCAAATTATTTATAAGATCCCCGCTTCTTTTAAGTCCGCCAGGTTCAAAGTGAGCGAAGTCGTCCTGCGGCGTATGAATGGGATCATTAAGATCAGATGTAAAAGTTATAGCCGGAATTCCTCTCGACATAAACGGCTCGTGATCCGAGCTTATTATACTTCCGGGTATTATGTTCATTGCTGCAAAAAAGTGTGTGGTATAGCAAAGACCGGAATATCCTAATTTGTTAAATTCCTCGTATGCTGACTGTACTAACCATATCGGTGCACTTCCATATTCAGTATCAATGAGGATATGCAAAGGCCCGCCGCCGTCAGCCATATCTGCGCCCAGCATTAAATCTACCTTATCGATCTGAGCAAAGTTGTTGACAAAAAAATTAGATCCGTGCAGTCCGGCTTCTTCACCGCCGAAGAGGCAAAAGACAATTGTATGCCGGAACTGTTCTCTGGATAAGACACGTGCTAGTTCAATTACGACTGCAGATCCGGATCCGTTGTCGTTGGCACCCGGTACAAAAGGCGATGCAGAATCTATATGAGCGCCTATGATTATAATGCGGTCTGTTGTTCCTTTTAATACTCCAACAGCTATACCGCTTGATGTATTAGCCAAAGCACCTGTATGATCATTTAATGCGGCATCCATTTTCATCAGGTAAGCATCGTCCAATCCAAATTCGCGGAATTTATTTAATCCAAATTTCAAAGCTCGGTGTTCATTCATGGATCCCATGGGCCGGGCGCCGATTTCCACGGAAACAGTTTTTAAATATGAAAGTGAACTGTCGGTCGAAAACTGTATTTGAGGATAGCAGCAGGAATAAAATGACAGGAAAAACAGTAGAAAATATTTCATGAGGGATCCATTTCAGGATAAGTGCTTTTTGAAAAAAGCAGATATTGAGTTTTTATATGCCGGTCCGCCGGCATCCCAGACATCGTTATGGCCGGCATGGTCGATAAGAACAAGCTGTTTGGGTTCGTTAGCTGCTTTATAAAGCATTTTGGAATATTCAGGTTTTATAAAAGTATCTTTTTTCCCATGAACAATCAGGATTGGCACATGAATGCGTTTAATATCTTCTAACGGAGAAACAAGCCTCGCTTTAAAGTTTGCTATCTTTTGAGATTGAACGAGAGCTATATTTCTGAGAAAATGCCAGGGTAATTTAATGATACGTTTTTGATAATCAACAAATACGATACGCAATGCCGTATAACTGCCTTCTGAAACTACTGCGGATATACGGGTATCCAATGCGGCAGCCTGAATTGCCACAGCGCCGCCCATCGATGTACCAAAAAGACCTATTTTCCCGATTTTTCTATCCCTTCTTGATTTTAAATAATTGACTACCGTTGCTACATCATATTTTTCGTAGAATCCATACGTACAGTAATACCCTTCGCTTTCACCATGCTGGCGGGAGTCATAAAGAAAAATATTGAAACCGTCTCTGTATAAAGATTGTGCGAACGGAATACCGCCTATTTTGCAGTCGCCTACCCCATGCAAATAAATGATTGTGCCCCGGCTTTTCTTTTTCTGCGGGATGAACCAGCCTCTAAGTATTAAACCGTCGAATGTTCCGATATTCACATTTTCTTGGGGGAGGCCTGTATCTTGAGGTTCCAGGAAAGTCGTGAATCTTGCATACCATTCCTTTTTGCGTCTTACCGGTTTCAGCAGAATCAGAGGGCCTGTGACCAGAAGTACAAAAGCCGTCTGAATAACGAAAAGCACGGAAATTATCAGCAAATTAAAGAAGATTTCCATATAGAACGTCTACAGCGATATATTCATAAAATGATGACAAACACTGAATAATATCAATATATCAAGGCATAAGGATGGATGCAAGTTAGGCTTCAAATCATTCGGTTCTTGAATGATGTAAAGCGAGTCATTATCTTTATGGAAAGTCCCCAACCTTTTAACAGATAAAAGGTCTAATCTTATGTCGGATGAACGCAGGAATTTTGAAAAAATGGCCGTCAATGAAACCGAGTTGATAATGCAGGCCCAAGGAGGCAGTATGGACGCGTTTGAACAGCTTGTTCATCGTCATGATAAAAGGGTGCTTACAATAGCTGCAGGATATGTTCATAACGCCGACGATGCGAAAGACATATACCAGGAGGTGTTTTTGCGGGTATATAAAGGCCTGTCAAAATTTAAGTATAAGAGTGAATTTTCTACGTGGATTTACAGGATTACGACAAATGTATGTCTGAGTCACAGGTCTCGTAAAAGAGGCATATATCATACTTCATTGGACTCGAAATCGAGCAATAGAGACGGACAGACGATTGCATTAAAAGATACGATAGCCGACAATGCAACTGCGGATCAGCATGCACAGGATGCGGATATTTCAGAAAGGGTTGAGAGAGCCTTGAAACTGCTTTCGCCGCGTCAGCGGATGGTTTTTACGATGAGGCATTATGAAGGTTATAAACTGAGAGAGATAGCGGAAATGATGAAATGCAGTGAAGGAACTGTTAAGAAATACCTGTTTGAAGCAATTGCACGTTTGCGAAAACAGCTTAAGGATTTTGCGAACTGAAACAGAAGGAGAGGACAATGAAACACAAACAATTTGAAGAATGGCTTCAACTTTCGATATACCATGAATTAAACGAGCAGGAGCAAGCTCTGCTGGAAAGTCATTTGACTGTTTGCAATCAATGCCGCAAGAATCTGGAAGAATTAAACAGGTTTCATAAGACGCTTGCGTCTTATAAGCCTCTTGAGATTGAAGAGTTTATGATTCAGGATGCCCGAAGAGATCTCCGTTTGAAGATTAATGACGGGGCAACTAAGAAATCAAAGTGGAGCAATATTGCGGATACACTGGATAATCTTTTTCCTTCCCCTGTCCGTTTGGCCTTAGGCGGAGCTGCCATGGCTGTTATTGGAATAACAATCGGCTATTTTATATTTAAAGAACCGGCGGAAAAAAAATTACCGTTACAACAGGCTTCCATGATGGAAGCGGGAGAGTCTCAGGTCACAAATGTACGTTTTATCGACCGCAATTCAATGACAGGAGATGTCGAGTTTACATTTGAGACGATCACGCCTGTTCATATCAGGGGAAATGTAAATGAAGAACATGTGCAGAAAGTACTCGCTCGTGCATTGATAAGCAACCAGAATGCGGGTACGCGGCTCCGGGCGGTAAGTATGATAGGCGCACAGGCTGAGCAAGGACAGGATCGTATCCCGAAATTCGGTGAAGAAGTAAAGCAAGCTCTCGTATCGGCTCTTCTGCATGATCCAAATCTGGGCGTGCGGAAAGAAGCGCTGGAAGTGCTCAGAAATTATCTGCCGGATCCTGTTGTGGTCCGCGCGTTCCTTCAGGTTCTTGCTAACGAAAAGAACACAGGCTTAAAAATTGCAGCGATTAATTCTTTCGACTTGTCCAAATATGAAAATCAACCGGTGAATACTGAAATACTTGAAATGTTTAGAAATAAAGCTCAATCAGACGATAATAACTATATTAGAATTAAAGCAAGAACAGCATTACAGGAGGTACAATAATGAAAACTTATAAACAAATTGTCGCCGCCGTGTTTACGGTAATTTTAATCGCGGCAGTCACTGCAGCCGACGAATACAGCAGCAGAACAAAATCGTTCAGCGTTGGTAAAGGAGGAACACTTGAGGTCTCTACAAGCAGGGGAGATATCAGAGTCTCTACCTGGGGAAAAAATGAAGTATATGTTGTGATAGAGGGCCTGGATGAAGAGGATCTCGACAAGGTTAAAATGACTCAAAACGGAAACAATATCCGCGTGTCATATAGATCGAACTGGTATAGCGGGTCGGGGCATGTCAGTTTTTCTGTTTCCGTTCCTTCACAATTTAATCTGGATATTAATACATCCGGCGGAGATCTGGAGGTCAGGGGAGGATTGACCGGCAAGGTGGACGGAACAACATCGGGTGGAGATATCAAGCTTGGAAATATCTCCGGTGGTCCTGTAGAAGTCACGACATCCGGAGGTGATATAAGAGCAGGAAAGATTGAAGGCGATGGCAACTTTAAAACCGCAGGCGGAGATATAAATGTAGGGAGTGTAAATGGTTCGCTTAAGGTAAATACTTCCGGCGGTGATATCAGAGTGGAAACTGTATTGAAGACTCTTGAAGCTAATACGGCAGGCGGCAATATTGATATCGGCGATGTTGGCGGAGAAGCACGCGTTCAAACTTCCGGCGGCGATATCAAGGTGGGTAAAGTTACAGGCAAAGCATCGGTAAATACAGCAGGCGGTAATATTGATTTGAAGGGAGCAAGCGGCAATGTAAGTGCAAGGACTTCAGGCGGAGACTTGCGGCTGCGGGATATTACCGGTTCGATTAATGCTAAAACCGCAGGTGGTGAAATAGAAGCGGAGCTGATACCGGCAGGAAAGGGCGGGAGCAAGCTGGCATCATCCGGAGGAGATGTAAGGTTATATATAGATGAGAACTGCAAGGCAACAATTGAAGCGACTATTCGTGTTCATGGATGGGGTTCCCGGGGAAGTAAATATGTGATTAAATCGGAATTCCCGAAAGATTCGTATGAAACCGATGAAGAAGCAGACGAAATTCATGCAGTGTATAAGTTAAACGGAGGCGGAGAATTAATAGAACTGTTTACTTCTAATTCATTTATCGAGATACATAAGCTCAGGCGTTAATTCGCCACTTTCTAAAATGTCGAATATTTATTTGGAGAACGTCAATGAAAAAACTGTCCGCGTTTCTGTTGATGAATTTTGTTTTAGTTTCTTTATGTGCTGCGAGCATGCAATCGGATGATTTAACCGATTATCAGACAAAGTCTTTTAGTGTTCAGAAAGGCGGATTGCTGACGGTTGATGTCAGGCCGGGAGCTGTGCGAATCGAATCCTGGTCCAAGGATGAAGTTCTAATAGAGGCTGAAGGAATTGATGAACGGCATCCCGATCGTCTTTCGATAAGTCAATCGGGAAATAATGTATCCGTGAAATATAACGATAGACGCATGCACAGTGGAAATATCAGGTTCATTATTAAGGTTCCATCAAATTATAATGCCGATATTTACACATCAGGCGGAAGCATCAAGCAAGTGAACGCGTTAACTGGTAATTTTAAAGCGGATACAAAGGGCGGCAGTGTCAGCATAGAGCAGATAATCGGTGAAGTTGATATCGAAACCGGCGGTGGAAGTATTACGGTTGATAAAGTTGAAGGAAGCGGAAAAATGAAAACCGGAGGAGGGAGTATAAGAATTGGATTTATCAGCGGAAATCTGGAAACCAGAACCGGCGGAGGAAGTATTTCTCTTCGTAATACCGGCGGTAAAGTTAAAGCATCAACGGGAGGCGGGAGCATTAAGGCAGAAAATACAGGTGAATGGATAGATCTTTCCACCGGCGGAGGCAGCGTAACTTTGATAAATGCAAAATATGGCGCAAAGATCAAGACCGGCGGAGGCAGTGTAACAATGAAAGAAATAACGGGAGTGATTGATGTGACAACAGGAGGAGGGAGTGTTCGGTGTGAATTGGATCCGGGCAGCAGCGGCAACAGCCGTATTAAAACCGGAGGAGGAGAAATAGATCTTTATCTGCCGCAAAGTGCCAATGTTGTTGTTGAGGCAACAATTAACATGAGTCATGGGTGGGGAAGACATCGTGATAAATACAGAATTCGTTCGGAATTTCAGGCAGATAGATATGATAAAAACGGTGATATTTTTGCGAGATACATTTTAAATGGCGGCGGTCCGGTTATCAGACTTGAGACTTCTGAGAGTGATATTAATATCAGGAAACTTGCGAATCAGTGACGGTATTTTCTAAAATTAAATTGAATCATTTTCTCATACGTAAATCCGGCTGCAGTAATCGGCTATTATTGCAGCCGTTATTTGTTTAAACCCAAACAATAATAATTCCAGTATTTCTATGAAAAAAGGATTTTACTTATTTGTTTTGCTATGGATTATACAGATTGTTAGTAATGCAGTAAATGCACAAGAGGTCGATTCTATTAAACTGTCTTATTATCTCATAAAAGCTGACAAGTTGGATATCGGAGCTGTTAATTCATTTCCCCAGAAAATTAAGAGAATTATATCAGATCAGAGTCCATACGAGATAGAAATACAAAACCATCCGACTAACCTGCCGAAAGACAGGTTTGAATTAATTAAAAGCAGGCATTTAAATCCAAATGCATCCTATAGTATTGATATAACAGAATATTTAAAACCGACGAAATTGATTGAGTGCGGATCTCCTGAAATTGGACGAATATCCGATTCATTGCGACATGGAATATCATATACATTCGATTTTATTAAGTCTGCCTTAAAATTTGTATCATCCTGCATTAAATACGATAACAATCTGGCAAAGCAGATATCGGGCGGTAATCACTGCACTCAAAGCGCATTGGAGACCCTGCATTTAAAGACAGGCACCTGCAGTGAATATACAAATTTATTTCTTGCCTTGGTCAGGAATGCCGGTATTCCGGGAAGATTTATTATCGGACGAATATTAATGCCCGACGGTAATCAAATTTATCATGCCTGGGCCGAGTGTTATATAGATGATGCGGGATGGATGCCTGTTGAGGTTCAAAACGGAAATACCTGGATTCCGGATTGGGGAATAAAACTATTTGCCTGCAAGGATTTTATGGATTGCGGTACGACATTATCGGAAATCAAAGCCCATATAGAAAAAAAATAAATCAATATTAAGCTTACCTATTAGTTTTTCTTGGTGAATTCTATTAAATCAATCCAGTTCCTCCAAATTAAACATTTTTTTGACTTTTTGTAAAAAAAGGCTGCTCTTCGCCTTCGGCAAATTTGATTATTAGACATGACTCGACTGAGAATTTGAATTAGGTATTGCTTTTCTATTTTACTTCTCATACATTTCTTATAATTCTTGCCATAAAATTTGCTATTATTCCGTATAACAATATTGTAGGTTTTATAAGGGGCAATCATTGTGTCTATAGTTTTATCTATCCTTTTGCTGGAAGATGATCCTTCGTCCATCCGGCTTTTTTCGAGAAAAGTGCAATCGGCACCGGTTGAAATTGTTGTTAAAGAAGCCCGCAACAGGGAGACGTTCCTAAAAGAGCTTGAATTATCAAAATTCGACTGTATCGTAATTGATTATGTTGTTCCGGATATATCGGGGATAGAGGCACTTCGGTTTATTAAGGAAATGGCGCCTGACACTCCTACTATTATTTATACGGGATCGGTTGGCGAAGAGAAAGCTGTGGAATGCATGAAAGAGGGTGCATCGGAATTCCTGCTTAAAACAAACAGCATACGCCTTGTTCCGGCTATTCTATCTGTCGTAAATCAAAAACGAGAACATGAAGCCCGTTTGCAGGCTGAAGAAGCGCAGAAACAGAGTGAAGCACGGTTCCGATCGCTTGCAGAGACGAGTCCGGCTGCAATATTTATTTATCAGGGTGAAAAGTTCGTATATGTAAATTCGGCGGCAGAGCAATTAACCGGGTATACAAACGAGGAATTATTGAATAAGACTTTTTGGGAATTAACCCATCCCGACTATCTCGAGATGATCAAGCAGAGAAAGCTGGCACAAAGGAAAGGCGAAACCGTGCCGTCCAGATATGAATTTAGAATCATCGCAAAGGATGGAATAGAACGGTGGGTGGATTTTGCTGCAAGCTCGATCCAGTTCGAAGGTATCCAGGCTTCGCTCGGCATAGCCCTGGATACAACAAATCAAAGAATGTTAGAACAACAAATTAGGCAGGTGCAAAAGATGGAAAGCGTGAGTACTCTTGCCGAAGGTGTCGCTCATGATTTTAACAATGTATTCAATATCATTTTGGGATATGCTTCGATGACCGAAGTGCATCTCAATGAACCTGATAAATTAAAAAATGATATTAAGACTATACTGGATGCATCTGCCCGCGGGGCAGCCTTAGTACGCCAGCTTGTTACACTTTCGGGAAAAGCAAAAATAGGCAATGAACAGATAGACATCAACACTATTATAAATGAAATAGTATCGCTCCTGCTTTCTACATTTCCGAAGACTATCGAAGTTGTATCGGATATAGGCAGAACGTCTTTTATTGCCAATGTAAACCGCAGCCAGTTTCACCAGGCACTGCTGAGTGTTGCGATGAATGCGAAAGATGCAATGCCTAATGGGGGAACGCTTAAATTCTCGACTAAACGCATAACCGGTAAAAAACTCCAGCATCGCAATCCAAAAGCCGGTGCTAACGAATATGTACATATCACGATATCGGATACCGGAAAAGGAATGGACGAAAAAACAAAAACAAGGGTGTTCGATCCTTTCTTTACTACAAAAGAAAAGGGAGACGGCGTTGGACTAGGCTTGTCGGTTGTTTACGGAATTATTGAAAGTCATCAGGGATTTGTGGACATAGACTCTGCGGTCGATCAAGGAACGACAATTCATATTTTTATCCCGATTATCTCATCTCCAAAATTTGCCCCTCAGGTAAAAGAGGAATATGTCAAAATTAACGGCGGCAGTGAGACTCTCCTGGTTGTAGAAGATGAATCCACTCTGCGTGAATTCCTGAGAGTGATTTTAGAGGAAAAAGGATATACTGTTTTGATGGCAAGCGATGGAAGCGAGGGGGTTGAATTATTTAACGATAATCGCGATAAAGTCGCGCTGGTTATTTCAGATCTGGGTATGCCCAAGCTGGACGGATTAGGTTTACTTCGTAAAATTCAGGAAATAAAACCAGATGTGAAAGTTATAGTAACGAGCGGTTTGATCGACCCTGAGAGAACAACTGAAATTCTGAATGCCGGTGCCAGGGAATTTCTTGCAAAACCGTACAGCGGCAGAGAACTTCTCCTGTGCGTGCGTGAAATCCTTGATTCAGCAAATTAATTGGGTAAAAAAATACTGCTCTGCTCTGTTTATACTGTCACCGTTTTTCTTCGGATACTTTATACAAATGAGATTACTTTATTTTAAACAGCTTTAAAACCAGCATGAGTTCTTCTATCTCTTTTTTATTCCGTTCTGCTCGTGAATAAATATCCTATTCCTTATACTTCAAATTACGAGGTGCTAAGATGAAAGTCTTTTCAGTTTTTTTATTGGCTTTAGTATTATCAGTTGTAATTCCTTTAAAAGCTCAGAAAGTGAGTTCGGATAAAAATATTGATGAACTTATCGGCAAAATGACGCTTGAAGAGAAGATTGATTTTATCGGCGGTTACAAGGATTTTCATATAAGGGCGGTTCCGCGGCTTGGAATTCCGCAGACGAATATGGCCGACGGGCCTGTCGGTGTCCGTAACTATGGCCCGTCAACGGCATATCCTGCCACAATAAACCTTGCAGCCGCATGGGATACGATTCTTGCATGGCGTGTGGGCAATGCGATCGGAAAAGAGTCGCGCGCACGAAATAATCACATAATGCTGTGTCCTGCTATGAACATACACCGCGCACCTATGAACGGGCGTAACTTTGAGTATCTGGGTGAGGATCCATATCTTGCCGGCAAAATAGCAGCCAAGTTCATTCAGGGTTTGCAGCAGGAAGGTGTCATGGCAACAGCCAAGCACTACATGGGCAATTATCAGGAATACAGCCGTCATAAAATATCATCCGATATGGATGAACGCACAATGCGCGAAATATATCTGCCCGCGTTTCAGAGATCTGTTATTGAAGGAAATGCTGCTGCAATAATGACTTCCTATAATCCGGTGAACGGAATATATGCGTCGCAGAATGATTTTTTGATTAATAAGGTACTTAAAAGCGAATGGAATTTTGAGGGATTTGTTATGTCGGACTGGACTTCAACATACGACGGTATAGCTGCTGCGAATGCGGGACTTGATCTAGAAATGCCGTCAGGGATATTTATGTGCAAGGATACTCTGCTTCCGGCGTTAAAAGACGGACGATTACCGGAAAAGGTAATCGATGATAAAATCAGGAGAATACTGCGACAATACGAAAGGTTTGGATATTTTGAAAATCCGGATATCAGCAAAGGATTTGTGCTGGATTCGAACGCCGTGCGGACAGCGGCGCTCGATGACGCACGCGGCGGCATCGTATTGCTGAAAAATGAAAATAATATTCTGCCGCTTCAGGTGAATGCATTAAAAAGTATTGCAGTTATAGGTCCGAACGGACATCCTGCCGTCACAGGAGGCGGCGGAAGTTCCGTTGTGCAGCCCCTGTATCCGGTTTCACTTTATAAAGCATTGCGGGAAGCTGTACCAAAAAATGTAAACATTGAATTTGAATCCGGCGTTTATGAATATGAATTGATGCCGTCGGATTTTTATGCGAAGAGTAAATTTTATAAGATGGTAAACGGAAAAAAGGTACCGGGGATCAGAATTGAGTATTATAAGAATTGGAAAATGGAAGGAAAACCGGAATATGAGCAATTGATTAAAAACACAAATATTGTTTTCAGCAGCACTGCTCCGAGGATTCCAAAAGAACCTTTCCTGGCTGTTTGCTCAGGATTTGTTCAGGTAAAAGAATCAGGAAAATACCGTTTCGCTGTATCGACGAATGGAAATTTTACATTCTTTATCAATGATTCCGCAATAACAAACTCATGGGGAGGTATGAGGGAAGCATTGCATTCGGTAATGATTCAGCTTGAAGCCGGAAAGGAATACAAGATAGCCGTTCATACATGGCAATTCCGCCCAAACGGTATTCTGAGATTAGGATATGAGACGGAAAGATCCTTAAAAAGGAATTCAGATATGAAATTACAGCAGGTACGGAAACTGGCTGATAAAAGCGATCTCGTAGTTTTGTCAATCGGATTCAATAATGAAATAGAAAGAGAAGATATTGACAGGCCGTTTGAATTGCCTGAAGGACAGCAAAAGCTCATAAGTGAAGTTTTTAAATCACAGAAGGATGTAATAGTCGTATTGAACGCAGGAGGCAATGTTGATATGAGTCGATGGCTGAAGCGGACTAAAGCCCTGATTCATGCCTGGTATCCGGGCCAGGAGGGTAATATTGCGGTTGCCGAAATCCTTCTGGGAAAAATCAATCCGTCAGGAAAGCTTCCGGTAAGCTTTGAGAAGCGCTGGGAGGATAATGCAGCGTACCGGAGTTATTATGATGACGACGGGGACAAGCATGTGAAATTTTCAGAAGGTGTTTTTCTCGGATACAGGCATTTTGATAAAAGTAATATTGAACCGCAATTTCCGTTTGGATTCGGACTCTCTTACACAACTTTCGAATACTCCGATATTGCAGTTAATAAAGACAGCATAAAATCGAATGAACCTGTAGAAATAAAATTAACGATAAAAAATTCGGGAAATATGGACGGTGCAGAGGTTGTGCAGTTGTATATTAACGATCCGGTTTCTTCTTTTGCAAGGCCTCCAAAAGAGCTTAAAGCATTTTCAAAAGTTCAGCTTAAAGCGGGAGAAAGCAAGGAAGTTAAATTTTTCTTGAATGAGCAGGCTTTTAATTTTTATAATCCGGATAAAAAACAATGGGTAACAGAACCGGGCGAGTTTAATATACTGGTCGGCAGTTCCTCTAAGGATATCAGGCTGAAAAAGAAGATAATGATACTGGGAGATTGAACAATATATCGTAGTCGTAGGGGCGCACGGCTGTGCGTCCCTGCAAAGAATTTAACCGGACTTGACATCGCAATCAAAAAAATATCGGCTGATTACACAAAACCAAATTAGAATCTTACGAAGGTTCTCTGCGTTTAAGCATAAGAAACCTTCGGAAGGATACAAAGTCCTACAGCTGTATGATTCATCATACGGTGCATAGGCGTTAGTAAAATGTCTGGCGAGGCGCCATACTCTACATATAACACCATTCGATTCTATGGCTGGCTGCTTTATCCCGCAAAAAAAACCCGATCATTTGATCGGGTTTAAAATTATTCGTATAAGCAGCACACCCGTTGATATACTGCCGGTCAATCCGTTATAATTGCCAGGTGGTTATCCCGCCAGAAACTTTCCGGTTTCGTTATTGTCAATAACGTGCGGTTATTGGCTTTCAATTCCTGTTTATATGAAGAAGGATCTCTTTCGGGGACAATTTCATCTATAACGCCGGCAACCTCGATATACTTATCTTTTGATTTATCAAGTTTTGAGAATTCTGTTTCGTTATAACCGTTAGTAAGGACGGTTGTTGTGCCCAGAAGTCCCCAGAATATACCTCCTTCGCTTGTTACTATCTGTTTCTCTTTTAACTCATTCATTTTGCCTGCGACATAATAAACTGTGTTAATCTGCTTCGTCTGGCTTTCAATTGTCAAATCGCGCGCGGCGATGATTTCAGTTTTAGAAGTAATTTCACCTTCTAGATTTAAAACCTGTGTCTGTAATTGAGCAATGGTCTTTTCGCGTTCATCCAAGTTCTTTTGAAGGTCGGCAACCATCTGGCTCAAGCCTGTGTACTTGGTTTTTGCCTGTGCAAGCTTACGCTGAAGGCCTGTTATCTTATTACGATTTTCAGTAAGTATAGTGGAAATATTTGCAATGCGATCCATGATTCTGACTTTTAAATCCGCCTGCGAAAGCAATTTGCCTTCTTCGACGGTGGGCGTCTGCCTGAGTATATTTTTTTCCATTGCCACGGTTATTTCAAGTTTATCATGTATTTCGTTTATTGCCAGAGTGACGTCCTCGACAAATTTGTCTTTTGCAGCAAGATCCTGTTTTAATTTTGCATTCTGGTTCTCCAGTTCGATTTGTTCGGATGACTTTCCGCATCCCCCCAGAATGAATGATACAGCCATAATAAATACAAATAATGTTCGCATCTTTTACTCCTTTCAGATAATGCCGGTGATTTATTATTTTTTAAAATTACTGTTATTACTTGCGGTGCATAAAGAAATGCAATGCTTTTTTCTGTATGATTGGTTTTTCAGGCGAATCTCGAAGATGTTGACAAACCTGAATTGCTTAAAACTTGAATTCTGATGTTACAAATTAACAGGTTATTTGTTCTATAAACAATAGAAATCAATGTAAAAGGGATTAAATTAATTTTTTTTCACAAAGGGAAATTTCTGTATTTCAAATAAAACCCGTTAGTTTTTGCACGGTAAAAATGGATAAGGAGTTTAAAATTACATCTGATCCTGTGCTATCATCATTAATGGATCCTGCTCAAAACTTTTCCAATCCTCGACCGCCTGTTTGAACCAATAGGGATATTTTGCTTTATGGTTTTTATCAATACGCAGTATAAAGTCTATTAGATTATAGCAAATCGTGTATTCTCCGCAGGCAATAAGCCTTGACAGATCAGCTGGATCATCGAACCATAATACGGTAGGCATGTTTGCAGCAGCGCATGTATTTTTTTGCATTTTATCGGACGGTTTAAGCCAAAGTGTTCTGTATTTTTTTGATCCGTCAAGTTCGTATATCAAATTGGAAACACGTTTATTTTCGTAACCCGGATTTTTATATACATGCGCGAAAACCAGACTGCGTATCCTTTTCATGAATACGGAACCGGCAAGCGCGAACAATGATCTGATCCGGAGCTCGGCCATGTCGATGACCTGATCTATCGTCAAGTGCTTTATTTCTTTCCATGCTGCAAGGCGGATCTGAGGTATTCTGTCCAATACTTCGTTTTTAACCTTTTTTCTCAGCCAGTAAATAAAATAAGCAAGCGAACCAAGCACGACAGCCGGAAAACCGTAAATAAACAGGCTTAATATAGTGATGCCTGTTTGGTTTATTAATGCAATGAGATTGGTTATTAAGGCAATAGAGCTGAATGCCGACAGAAGCATAAGCGTCAGCAGTAATTTATTAACTATACTCAGGGAGAGTGAGCGATTATTCTTTATTTCAGGGTATGAAAAAATTTCTTCGTTATTCTTGTCGGTATCTGAAATTATGAACATCCCGATTTTATTTCTGCATCTTTGTATGGCAAGCAGTGCCGCATCAACACCCTGATTGTCGTATATGCCGCCGTCCATTATTGGCAATGCCTTTTCAAATTTTTCTGCCAGGGAATCCGGAATTTTATTCCCCGGCCATTTGAAATCATGGGGAAACGCAAGCGGTTCAAAACCGCCCGGGAAACAGGAAGATGCTGCTGCGATATCGGCGAGCCGTATTTTTTGTGCGTCTCTTAGCGAAATGTTTACATTCCCGTTGCCCATTCTCGCCAGTGTGTTTTTGCTTTTCTGAAAGCGGAAATCAATTCCTGTTCTGAATTCAGTCGTATTGAATATTATTTCCTGCAGGTGAATTGACGGTTTATGCCAGAAAATATTGAACTGGTCGCCCGAGAAAAGATATTTGTCATATATATCGGATATGGATGTAATGAGATTTTTATAACCAAGCGCGCAAGAGGATTTATTTCCGATTTTAGAAAAACTGAGTTTAATAAGATTCGTTTTAAGCAGAAAATTTGTAAAATCGGAATAAAATTGCTCAAAACCTGTTTTCTTTTTCAACGATCGGGCATATGCAAGTCCTGCAAGTGTTCCGCCCGATACTGTTGAGAGTATTTCCACCTGCTGCAATAATTGCAATCGGTTTAGATAAGCAAGCACTCCCAGGTGAAATGTCGCTGCTCTGTAACCGCCGCCCGACAAGCAAAGAGCAATTCCGGCAGTTCTATTTTGTGCTGGCATGAAAGATTCCTTTTTGATCCAGATAATTTAAGAAAAAGCAGATCTCCTTTTTGACGCTGAAAGGAGCTTAACAAATATCAACCATTTAAAATCCTGGACGATTGTCTGATAATGAATTCTGTTTCCAGAATGACCCGTTCAATCGGCATTATCGTGGAAGATTCAATGTTCCTGATTAATATCTCTGCTGCCTTGATTCCGATTTCCTGCTGAGGAGCCCTGATGGTTGTCAGCGGAATCGGGTATATCTTGGAATAGTATATATCGTCATTGCCGATGATGGCAATGTCTTCCGGTACTCGGATATTCAATTCTCTAAGAACCGTCATTGTTGTTAAAGCCTGCTGATCGTTGAAACATACTATTGCAGTAGGGTAATCTTCCGGACTTTTATTCTTGAAATATTCCCTGACGTTCTTTGAACAATCTTCAATATGGGATCCAATAGTAACTATCATTTCATCTTTAAAAATCAACGGACTTTCACTGAAAGCGTGCCTGAAACCCTCTATTCGTTCCTGTGTATGGGATGACTGAGGGGGGCCTGCAAAGTGCACGATTTTGGTATGACCGCCGTTTATAAGATAAGTCACTGCCCGCTTGATTGCCTTAAGATTATCTATCGCAACAACATTTGCCTGTATTCCTTTTACATCTTCCAATAAAACAAATGGATAATTAATCATTTTTAGTTTGAATAGATTTTCAATTTCAACGGTTCCCTCTATAACAGGAGCTATTATTACGCCTTTAATATCCTTGGAAGAAAAAAGGTGAGTAAGTTTCTTTTCGTTTTCATGATTATCATCAGAACTTGAAACAATAACCGAGTATCCTTTGCTGCTTGCGTATTCACTGACTCCTTTTGCTATGAAGGAATAAAAAGGATAAGTCAAATCTTTAATAATTAGTCCTATACTTTTTTCCTGATTGGCATTCTTCAAATTTCTTGCTATACCTTTTGGCCGGTAATTTGATTCCTTCATTACTTCCAATATGTAGTCTCTTGTTGCAGGTTTTACAGTGTTTTTCGCGTTAATTACTGCAGAAACGGTCCCCTGAGAGACCCTTGCCCGTTTGGCAATATCTTCAATTGTGATTTTTTTCATCTTAATCTGTATATGTTATTATAATAATTGAGGCATTTTATTTGTTTTCTCTAAAACATGAAAATAGTAATTGTACAAAAAGTACAATCCATTACTTCTTATAAAAGAATGGGTATCTAAAAATTAAGGATTGTTCTAAAAATAATAGAACTACATTAATATATTAAATAATATAAATAAAAATTCTTTAAAATTGCAACTTATTGAAACGGTTCAATATTTATTGGAATCCTGCTTATTTCTTGCGATATTCGTACTATCAATAACTGCATCTCCTTTAATTTTGACCTCTATGCCATGCGGTATGGAAAAAATAATAGAGCTTAATAGTCAATTAAGGCCGTAAAAAAATGCATAAATTGTATTAAAACAGTTTTACAAATAGTTGTGCTGAATGCTTAGAGTATTGGATTGGTTTGTTTTTTTTACGATTTGAACATGTATTTTGAAATTCATTATTGAATTTTGTTCGTTTGCTGTTCTCTTTCTTGAATTGAAATTTTTAATAGTGATTTCAAAAAAAAAATCGTATAGTTGTCGTTAAATGCCGAATAAATTTAAAAAACGTTTTTTCATTTCTGGTGATTTTAACAATGATGGTATCAGGCTGCAGTAATTCTCCGCATAAAGGAAAAAGCAAGGGAGCATACTTCTCGGGCATTTATCAGAATCTTTTCAATGAATTAATGTATTTGGATGAACTGACGATTAAAACGAAAATTGAAAATGCATTCGGGCAGATATTTTACGGAAACGATTCGACACAAAGAGTCTATTATCCGGTTGAGCCGGATATGGGATATATCGAAGACGTGGCAGCCCGCGATGTCAGGACGGAAGGAATGTCCTACGGTATGATGATCGCAGTTCAAATGGATAAGAAAACCGAATTTGACCGGCTGTGGAAATGGACAAAGACTTATATGCAGCATAAAGACGGAGTGAGCAGGGGTTACCTGGCATGGCAGTGCAGAACAGACGGTTCAATAATCGAAACCAGTTCGGCGCCGGATGGCGAAGAATGGATCGTAACAGCATTATTTTTTGCCGCGGCGCGCTGGGGTAATGGAGAAGGTATTTTTAATTACCGGTTTGAAGCACAAAATATTCTGGATGCGATGCTTACAAAAGAAGAATCGTCTCAAAACCGAGATGTCGTGACAAATATGTTCAGCAGAAAAGAAAAGCAGATAGTTTTTGTGCCGTTCGGCAAAGCAGATGGTTTTACCGATCCTTCCTATCATACCCCGCATTTTTATGAGCTCTGGGCGGAATGGGCAGATAAGGAGAATCAATTCTGGCGTGATGCCGCTTCTGCAAGCAGACAATTCTTTAAAAAAACCGTACATCCTGTTACAGGATTGGCGCCTGATTACGCAAATTTCGACGGTACGCCTGTAAGTCCATGGGGAGGAGGCCACGAGAATTTTCAGTTTGATGCGTGGCGTGTAGCAATGAATATTGCTGTGGATTATGTATGGTTTGCCAAAGACGACTGGCAGATAACTCAGTCGAACCGGATCCTGGATTTCTTCTATTCTGAAGGAATAAAGAAATACGGCAATATGTATACGCTTG
This sequence comes from Bacteroidota bacterium, assembly GCA_016928255.1. Classification (GTDB taxonomy): domain Bacteria; phylum Bacteroidota; class Ignavibacteria; order UBA10030; family UBA10030; genus Fen-1298. Next base: position 13,155 of record JAFGLB010000091.1, on the reverse strand, counting down.
ACGGAAAAAAATATTCCGGTGATTACAGTCCCGGCCTGGCTGCCATGAATGCTGTTGCTGCGCTTGCATCGACGAACGAAAACAGAAAAGAGTTCGTCAAAGAATTATGGAGATTGCCGGTGCCAGACGGACCGTACCGGTATTATGACAGCATGCTTTATATGCTGGCAATGCTCCAGGTGAGCGGCAACTTCAGGATTTACAGTCCTGATTAAGCATAAACAAGAAACCAGCTAAAATATACGAGATATATTAATTTTATTTGATTATACTTAAAAAATGAGATGATAGATTTTTTAACATGAAGGCGGATGATTTATGAGAATTTTTACTGTACTCCGATTTCAAACTGCAGTTGTCTGCACAGCATTTTTCTGTTTATCGATTTCTTACGCATTTGACAATCCTTCGAATATTTCTTTTAAGAAAGGCAAAAATAACTTTGCTCTTTCTTACTCGGGGAAATCGGCGCCGCTTTTTGTGAGCTCCCAGGATTATCCCGGGGTTATAAGGGCTTTTAAAGACCTGCAGGCAGATATTGAGAAGGTAACGGGCACGCGGCCTGAACTTACCGTTGTTAAATCCAAAACCAGCATCGTCCCGGCCTCTAGGGAAATAGTACTGGCAGGAACAATCGGGAAAAGTCCATTAATAGACCAGCTGATAAAGAGAAAAAAGCTTAATGTTAAAGGTGTTAGTAAGAAATGGGAGACCTTTCTTATTCAGGTTGTTGAAAAGCCGTTCCCCAATATCTCGCGTGCCCTTGTTATAGCAGGAAGCGATAAACGCGGGGCTATTTTCGGGATATATGATGTCTGCAAAAATATCGGTGTTTCTCCTTTGCATTGGTGGGCAGACGTGCCGGCGAAGAAGAACTCTTCTCTTTTTGTCCTGCCGGGGCGTTATGTGCAGGGAGAACACAAAGTAAAATACAGAGGGATATTTATTAATGATGAAGCTCCGGCATTGTCAGGATTTGTCTATGAAAAATTCGGTGGCTATACAAGCGCATTTTATGTCCATGTATTTGAACTGCTGCTCAGGTTGAAATCAAATTTTCTCTGGCCGGCTATGTGGAATAATTCTTTTGGAACGGACGACTCATTAAATTCGAAGCTGGCGGATGAATATGGAATTGTTATGAGCACGTCGCATCACGAACCGATGATGCGGGCGTTTGTTGAATGGACATGGGCGGGAAATAAAAGAGGATCATGGGATTACTCGATAAATGCTCCTGCACTGCGGGATTTCTGGAGAGAAGGCATCAGGCGCAATAAAAATTTTGAGACTATCACTACACTGGCAATGCGCGGCGACGGCGATGAACCCATGAGTGAAGAGTCCAATATCGATCTGCTGCAGCAGATTGTCGGGGATCAGAGAAAAATTATTGAAGAAGTGACCGGTAAAAAAGCATCGGACGTGCCGCAGGTGTGGGCTGTGTACAAAGAAGTTCAGGACTACTATGATAAAGGCATGCGTGTACCTGACGATGTAACAATCCTGTTGTGCGACGATAACTGGGGAAATATTCGCAAATTGCCCAGGCTTACAGACCCGCTCCGTTCGGGCCGGTACGGTATATATTATCATTTTGACTTCGTCGGCGGGCCGAGAAGTTATAGATGGCTGAATACAACTCAAATCGAACGTGTATGGGAACAAATGAATCTCGCATACAGTTACGGCGCAGATAGAATATGGATCGTCAATGTGGGTGATATTAAACCCATGGAATTTCCGATTTCATTTTTCCTGGATTATGCATGGGATCCTAAACGCATATCTGCCTCAGATTTGCCTGAATACACCCGTAAGTGGGCGGAAGATCAATTCGGTGCCGAGTATTCGAAACAGATTGCTGAAATACTAAATTCGTATACAAAATTCAATTCACGCCGTAAACCGGAAATGCTCTCTCCTGATACATACAGTCTGGTTAATTACCGTGAAGCAGAAACGGTAGTTGAACAATATTACGATATCGTAAATGAAGCACAGCAAATCAGCAATTCATTGCCGGCGGAATACAAAGATACATTTTACCAGCTTGTTTTACACCAGTCGAGCGCCTGCGCAAATCTGAACGATCTCTACGTTACGGTTGGAAAGAATCGTCTTTATGCAAAACAGGGAAGATCCGCTGCGAATACTCTTGCCAGGAAAGCTAAGGAACTGTTTTTGAAGGACAGCCTTATCACTATGTACTATAACAATATCCTTTCAGGCGGCAAGTGGAAGCATATGATGGATCAGACACATATCGGTTATATAAGCTGGCAGGAGCCTCGATATAATAAAATGCCGGAAGTGAGCGAGATTAGTATTCCTGAAAAAGCCGAAATGGGTGTGGCAATCGAAGGCACTGAAGCGTGGTGGCCGGATGAAAAGAATGAAGCTGTGTTGCCGGAGTATGATGTTTACAATCAACAAAAGTATTATATAGAAATTTTCAACCGGGGTAAAGTACCTTACGAGTATTCAATTAATGCCGATAGATCATGGATTTTGGTCAGCTTCGACAAAGGCGTTATTGAGACTGAAAAACGTTTGTGGGTAAGTATAGACTGGCGAAAAGCACCTAAAGGAACTAACCGTGCTGTTCTGACAATCAACGGCCCGGACAGTACGCGGATAAACGTTCAGGCGGTTATTAATAATCCCCATTCCCCGAAGCGTTCCGAAATCAGAGGTTTTGTTGAGAGCAACGGTTATATATCCATAAATGCTGAAAACTATTCTGCGGCAAGAAAATCAAAAACTGTCAATTGGGTGGAGATACCGAATCTGGGGCGCACAGCTTCTGCGATGATTGTAACGCCTGTAACTGCACAGCCGCAAGTGCCCGAAGGAAATAGTCCCAGGCTCGAATATCAGATCTACCTGTTTTCCGAGGGTGAAATTAATGTGAAAGCTTATCTTTCCCCGACATTGAATTTCCATAAGACTCAAGGACTGCGATATGCTTTATCTATCGATGATGAACAGCCGCAGATTGTGAATATGCATGAAAACGCTGTTGAGCCGGATTGGCTTTATCCTGATTGGTGGAACCAGGCAGTAAGTGATAATACAATAATCAAAGAGTCGAAGCATCAGATTTTAAAAAAAGGTGCGCATGTTTTAAAATTCTGGATGGTCGATCCGGGTGTAGTACTGCAGAAAATAGTTGTTGAAACGGGTGATGTTAAACCGAGCTATCTCGGGCCGCCGGAAAGCTTCCGGCAGAAAAATAATTAGGAGAAATTATGCGCACAGGTTTTTTATTCATTCTGTTATTTTCTTTATTCTCGTGCAATTCGACAATAAAAGAAGCAGAGGAGTTTGCGAATCCAATTTTGGCCGGATTCTATCCTGATCCGAGTATCTGCAGGGTCGGCGATGATTTTTATCTTGTCAACTCGACTTTCTCTTACTTTCCCGGAATTCCGGTTTTTCACAGCCGGGATCTGGTTAACTGGAAACTTATAGGCCATGTGATGGATAGAGCGGAACAATTGGATCTGGAGGGACAGGGAGTTTCACGCGGTATTTTTGCACCTGCAATTCGGTACAATAAAGGCGTATTCTATGTTACATGCACGCTGGTCGATATCGGCGGAAATTTTGTAGCGACGGCAGAAAATCCAAAGGGACCCTGGTCAAATCCGGTCTGGATACCAGAGATCGATGGAATAGATCCCTCTATGTTTTTTGACGAGAATGGGAAGGCGTATATTCTGTATAACAGCATACCGCCCGATAATAAACCGCTTTATGACGGACATAGAACATTGCGGATGTATGAATTTGATGTTCAGAATAAAAAAGTTCTCGGTGAAGAAAAAATTATAGTGAACGGGGGAGTGGATATTACAAAGAAACCCGTATGGATTGAAGGTCCGCATATCTTTCAGAAAGACGGTTATTATTATCTCATCGCTGCCGAGGGTGGAACTGCTGAACAGCATTCAGAGGTTGTTTTCAGGAGCAGGGAAGTTGACGGGCCGTATGAGCCTTATTCTAATAATCCTATACTTACACAGCGTCATCTGGATCCTAAAAGGGAAAATCCGGTCACATCGACCGGGCATGCCGATTTTGTCCAGACGGAATCGGGAGAATGGTGGGCGGTTTTTCTCGGATGCAGGCCTTATGAAAACGATTATTTTAATACAGGCAGAGAGACATTTATGGTTCCCGTAACATGGAAAGACGGCTGGCCAATCATTAATTTTGGCAAGGATGAAGTACAATATCACTATCCGCTGCCTGCGGGAGCATCGTTAAAAACTTCAGCTCTGAAATTCAGCGGAAACATGAAAATTAGAGACGATTTCCAAGATGGGGAACTCAATAAGAACTGGATGTTTTTACGAACGCCGAAGACACAGTGGTATGACCTGAAAAAAAAGCCGGGATTTTTATCAATGCAATTAAGGCCGGAATCATGTTCCGGAACCGGCAACCCGAGTTTTATCGGACATCGCCAGCAGAATCTTAAAGGTGAAGCAAGCATTGCAATGAATTTTCTGCCTGCGGACGAAAATGAGAAAGCGGGACTATTGATATTCCAGAATGAAAACCATTTCTATTTCCTGTGCCAATCATTGCGGGGCAGCGAATCGATAATTCAGCTTTTTAAATCATCAAGCTCAACCGGTTCAATGGAATTATTGGCAGCTGAGATCATAAACAAAGATCAGAGTGATAAAGAACTGTTTTTAAAGATCGAAGCGAAGGGAAGCATTTATTCTTTCTCCTTTGGTTTTGAACCGGAACAATGGAGCTTATTGAAAGACAGCGTCGATGCGAAATATTTGAGTACTAAAGCTGCAGGCGGATTTGTCGGATGTATTTATGCTTTGTACGCAACGTCTTTAGGCAAACCCTGTGATACTGAGGCCTATTTCGACTGGTTTCAGTATACCGGCAATGACGATATATATAAACGCACCGGTGCAAAAGACGATAATAAATAATCTGTTTTAGCTGTATTTACCGACTTCGTTAAAGCATTTCCAGAACAACTATACCGCGTCCAAAAGGCATGGTAATTTTTATCCGGCATAACTTTTTTTAGCCGGATTTTTATTGAATTTTCGTGCTTAGCACCGTATCTTATATTATATGGACTGAAATTAACAATCATTACTAATCATTAAACGGTTCTTTAGGATTTAAATATGAGTGAATTGATAGATAGAATAGGTGTTTGTGTCGAGCGGGGAAAAGTAAATATTGCGTCGCCGTTCCCTAATGATATGAAAGGCCAGGAAGGTGCAGATGAATTGACTCGCCAGGCGCTTGATGCAGGTGTTAAACCGGATGAAATATTGCAGACCTGCAATGCGGGAATGCAGAGAATCGGCGAACGTTTCAGCAAGAATGAAGTATTTGTTCCTGAACTTTTAATGGCAGCTAAAGCTATGCATGCTGTGATGGCACATCTAAAACCGTTTTTCAAATCCGGGACTGTCAAAGCCAAGGGTAAGTTTGTTCTTGGTACTGTAGCAGGTGATCTGCACGATATAGGCAAGAATCTTGTTGCCATGGTGGTAGAAGGGAACGGCTGGGAAGTAATAGATTTAGGTGTGGATGTTAAAACACCGAAGTTCCTTGATACTATTAAAGCTCATCCCGGATGTGCAGTCGGTCTAAGTGCTTTATTAACAACGACAATGGTAAATATGTCGAAGACGGTGGCAGAGATAAAATCAAATTTCCCGGCGACGAACGTAATTGTCGGCGGGGCTCCTCTGACAATGGATGCAGCAATGAAGATGGGTGCAGATGGATATTCGTCGGATCCTCAAGGAGCTGTTGCATTTCTCGACAGGTTAAGTATCGGCGGGTAAAAAATGAAATCAATCCTTGAAGCCCTCCATGATCGCAAGGTTCTTCTTTCTGATGGAGCGTGGGGTACATTGCTTCATAAACGCGGACTACAGATCGGAGAATGTCCTGAATTGTGGAACGTTACACATCGAAGCGATGTGCTGACGATTGCCAAGAGCTATATCGATGCCGGTGCCGATATTATACTTACAAATAGTTTCGGCGCCAGCCCTACTAAACTCAGGCATTACGGGCTCGAGGATAGATGTAAGGAATTGAATGAAGCCGCGGCTGATATTTCACGTACAGCAGCAGGCCCCGGCCATTTTGTTCTCGGTTCCATTGGCCCTTCGGGAGTTATGCTCCTGATGGGAGAGGTCTCGGAAGATACCCTGTATAACGATTTTTACATGCAGGCGGAGGCGCTGAAAAAAGGCGGTGTAGATGCTATTTGTATAGAGACCATGTCTGCTATCGATGAAGCTGTTATAGCAATCAGAGCGGCACGGGAATCGACGGGACTGGAAGTCGCTTGCACATTCACTTTTGATAAAACAGTTACAGGAGAATTTCGCACAATGATGGGTGTATCACCCGCCGAAATGGCACGCGCGGTTAGAGCCGCAGGTGCTTCTATAATCGGTTCGAATTGCGGAAACGGATTCGATCAGATGGTTGATGTTGTAAAGGAAATCAGGAGTGTCGATAAAACCACGCCGGTGCTTGTGCATGCCAATGCTGGAAAACCGGTAATGAAGGATGGTATGACATGTTTTCTGGAGACCCCTGAAATGATGGCGTCAAAAATTAACAGCCTGGTGGAGAGCGGTGCCAATATTATCGGAGGATGCTGCGGAACAACTCCGGAACATATACGGGCAATGGCAAAAGTAATAAAAGGATAGATATTGTCATTCTCGTGAATATCCATTCCCTATCTTTAATAGTTACCGCGTTTAACTGGAAAAATAAATTGTGTATTAAATCAAAGGAAACAGGTAATGACGGATCAACAATGGGAAATATTAAAAAAGGTAATCAACGGCGAAACTGTAAAACCGGCACCCATCGGTTTTATTATTGATTGTCCCTGGCTGCCGAATTGGTACGGGATAAAAATACTCGACTATTTTTCGAACGACGAACTTTGGCTGAAAGCTAATCTGAAAGCTTTAAACGATTTTCCGGATGTCATATTCCTGCCGGGTTTCTGGTCGGAGTTCGGTATGTGCACCGAACCTTCGGCATTCGGGGCACGCTGTACATTCCCCGAAAACGAATTTCCGCATGCCCACAGGGTAATACAATCGGCAGACGATATCGATAACTTGCCGCAGCCGAATCCGAAAACAGACGGACTCCTGCCGTTTATGCTGAACCGCTTGAAACTTGCACAGCCGAAAATTGAAGCAGCCGGCCATAAAATCAGATTTGCAGTAGCACGCGGACCTTTGAATATAGCAAGCTACTTGATGGGCTCTACCGAATTCCTGACTACAATGATGATGCAGCCGGATAAGGCAGAAGTATTGATGAAGAAAATTACAGCATATCTTAAAGACTGGCTTGGCCTGCAAATGGAGACTTTTCCTTCGATAGACGGTATTTTTCTTCTTGATGATATAATCGGATTTATGGGTGAAGAGGAATTTCGTAATTTTGGACTGCCTTATTTCAAGGAGCTCTACAGCCCGAACGTTTCGGTAAAATTCCTGCATAATGACGCCCCTTGCAAAGTGTCCGCACCGATTTTACCCGAATTTGGAATCAACTTTTTCAACATGGGATTTGATGTTACGTTGAACGAATTGAAACAGGCAACTCAAAATAAAGTAACACTGCTCGGCAATATCCCGCCGCGCGATGTCCTGGCAAGCGGCGATAATGCCAAAATTACTTCTGTTACAACGGAGCTGGTTGATTCGCTGAAAGATAAATCAAAGGTTATCTTTTCCTGCGGCGGCGGCATGCCTCCAAATGTATCTTCGGAAGCAATTAAAACGTTTATAAATGCAGTAAGAAAATAATAACGGCATTTAAGATCATATCTGTAAAGGGATTTCAATGATGAAATCCCTTTTTTTTACAAAAAAACGAAACAGAAAAACGATTATTGCGTATATATATTATCGGCAGAAACGGATATATAACTAACGATACCAAATTATTTCTGTTTTCAACCAATTTAATAAAAGGAAAATATATGAAATCTACGCAAAGTTGTGGATTATTCATTTTCAAAGCAATTGTGATATCTGTTTTTTTTATAAGTCTGATAGTAAATCAGGGACAAGCCAAAATGGCCGGTGATATTCAGTCAGCACAGCCTGAGTTTGCTATAGCAGGTTCACAGGTTCTAAAAATCAATTCTGCAATCACGGGACAGGAATATGTCCTGCATATAAGCCTGCCGCAGCAGTACGGTGATACAACAAAAATATTTCCGGTCGTTTATTTGCTGGATAGTCAGTGGGACTTTCCGCTTGTAACTGCTATTTATGGCGATCAATATTACGACGGATTTATGCCCAATACCATTATTGTCGGAATTACCTGGGGCGGTGAAAATCCGAATTATGACACACGCCGCGCCTTTGATCTGAGTCCTACCGACGCAGGACAGCCGGCAAGGTACGGCAACGCTGAAAAATTTCTGTCGTTTATAAAAAAAGAAGCTATACCTTTCGTCGATTTAAAATACCGGACAGACAAAAACAACCGTACACTGGCCGGACATTCTTTCGGAGGTTTGTTCACGCTCTATGCACTGTTTACGGAGCCGGATTTGTTTAATCATTACATACCCGGCAGTCCTGCCCATGAATGGGATAACTCTTCAATAAAAAAATGTATGGATAAATTTTCAAAGGTAAATTTGTCGCACCCCGTTAAGGTGTATATGTATATGGGTGAATATGAAGATTTAAACAACGGGTTTGGAAAATTAACAAAAGCAATAACAGACTGCAAAGTCAAAGGCCTCGAAATTAAGACTCAGGTAATTAAAGGATCAGGACATTCCGGAACAAAACCCGAGGGGTATAACAGAGCACTCCAATATGTATTTGAACGGCCGTCTTTGAATCTCGATAAGAAAATATTAAGTCAATACGCCGGCGAATATGCAGCCGATGCTAATACTGTATTCAAAGTAAAAGTTGACAAGAGTAATCTTGTAATCCAGACGCCGGATAATTTTACTGTAAGAGTGCATGCAGCTTCGGAAAATGAATTTTATGTAAAAGGTGCATTTATGAACGGGAGCTTTGCTAAAGATGAAAATGGAAAAGTCACGGGAATGAATGTCCAGACATATGGTGCATCATTCTTTGCGAAAAAAATCAAGTAAGAATGATTATTATAACGAAAATGTATTTTAAATAAAAAAAAGGCCGGTTATCTTACATAACCGGCTTTTTAAATAATTAATACCCAGTTAAACTTATTTCAGCTCGTTTGCGAGTACATCGTATAATTTTTGCTCGTACCGTTTCCTGAGATATGGATCGCATGGCAGGATACGCACCGGGTCAGGTTCACCGCCTTTTTCAATTGCAAGTGTTATTTCATCAGTATAGATAGGCCCGCGCGCCCAGTAATAAAGCGAATCGGGATGCGATGGAGAACTGCCGCGTACTTCGACAGATAGAGTCTCCAGAGCGCCGGATCGTCTGAATTCAATCGAAGCAATTACTACGCCTTTCGGTGCACCCGCAAAAACATGAAGTATAGGATCGCTGACCATACGCAGGCAAATACCTGCCGGTTCGAGTGCAAAAAGTCTGGAAAAATCCGGTTCCGGCGGCAAGCCGTGCTTTACACTCTTTTCCAACAAATGTTCCGCCGCACGCATTTTGGATGAAATAAAACGCTGCAGCTGCCTAGCAGAAGCTCTGGGCCTGTATCCCGGCTTGGGCAGAGCAGACAGACTGTGCAAAACCCGTACACGGACAGTGGACTTGATCTGCAGTGATTGAACTGTCAGTGATTGATCAAGCCATTGTTTTCCCTTTGAATCGTGAGATGACCGCTCTTCGCGGCCGTGAACAAAGATATGAGCACTGTCGGGAATATCCTTTCCCTGTATCAAACCGGGCACTGCAAGAGCTCCGACTTCGCATTGGCATACGATCCAACCGTCGTCATTTAAATCCGCTCTTACTTTCGATCCGTTTATTTCAACTTCCAATCCGCTCATATTATTCTAACTCTTTTTAGAATAATACGTTCTATTTCGATTTTAGTCAATTAAAAATTATTTATTCCTGTCGTTTGTCTTCGATTCTTCAACAGAAAAATTTGCCTATTTAATTACGCCCATTTCTTTGAGTATAAAATCCGCACCGGCATATTTCTGTGTTATAAAGAGCACATAACGAATATCTACTGAAATAACTCTCTGCAATTCACCGTCGTACTGCCAATCACTGATCATAGCTTCATAATTGCCGTCAAATGCAACGCCTACAATTTCTCCACGGGCATTCATGACCGGACTTCCGCTGTTGCCACCGGTAATATCTCCAAGATGTGTAAATGCTACAGGCACATCTTTCAGCAGCGGATCCATAAATTTTTCGTAATCTTTCTTTTTGTACAGCTCAGATAATCCAGGCGGAACATCGAAAGGTTCAACGCCTGTATTTTTCTCAATAACGCCTCGAAGCGTGGTAAAAGGACGGTACAATACGGCATCGGCTGGACTGTATCCCTTTACTGTCCCGTAGGTGAAGCGCACTGTACGGTTCGCATCGGGATAAAGGTTCGTTCCTTTCCATTCGTACAATGCATCTATATACTGTTTCCTAAGTTCGGTTACCTTTGCGGCAAAATTCTCATTGGTTTTGGCAATCTCTTCGCTTAAGGGATAGGTCAGCTTTGCTATATTAATGAACGGATCGTTGAGTGTATCGAGTTCGACGGATGACTTTTTGAAGAGTGATTGTGCGTATTCTAAATTGAGCAGTTTTGATGTTTTAAATGCTTCATCAACGAATTGCTCAATTGTTTTTGACGGGGAACGAAGAATATTTTCCAATACTGTTATACGCTGATCCGCAGTCAATTCATCTGCCATTTTCAATGCCCTGATCATCAGCGCTTTTTCCACGGGTTCGTAATAATCGGCATATTGAAATTTCAGGTTATCGACGATTCTTTCTATGTTTTTTTCAGTCAATCCGGGCTGCCGTTCTGCTTCCGGTTTTTCTCTTTCTTTTACAGTACCGTAAATAAGAATTGCCGTTCCGAGCGGTACACCTCCAAAACCGGCAGTAATGCCGAACACATTATCTCTTTCCCTCGTTTTTGCTAGCTCGGCGTACAGCGCTTTGATATCGTTTAAAATGTTTCCGTATTTTTCTTTTCGTGCTGGATCTTTATCGACCCATTCCATCATTTCTTTTTCAAAATCGAGTTTCTTTTGAACAAAATTGATTTTATTCATGGCCTCGACCTGTCCCTGGTAATTCTTCAGCACATTTGCCAGTCCGGTCTTCTGATTGGCAACTTTAAGTTTTCCTTCAGGATCATTCTTCGTCGTTTCGTCGAGTAGACTGATAACTTCTTCGAAATTTTTTATAGCCGATGGAAAATTATATTTATAATTCCAGTTAGCCGAGTTCGATGTTCTGTAGCGGGTTGTGAATCCGGGATAGCCGATGATGAATGTAAAATCTCCATCCCGCAGATTCCTGCCTGCGGTTTTCAGCCAGACCTTCGGTTTGTAAGGGATATTGTTTTTATCAAACTCTTTTCCTTTACCCTCGGGCGATACATACACACGCATGAAAGAAAAATCTCCCGTATGCCGCGGCCACATCCAGTTGTCAATTTCGCCGCCGAACTTTCCGATAGCCAGAGGCGGAGAATATACAATCCGAATATCTTTAAAAACCTTATATACGTAAAGAATATATTGTTTGCCGTTATACATGGGTGCAATGGTTGCACGTATATCATCCTTATCTTTTTCTAGCGAATCGGTCATTGCGGCGATTTTGGTTTCAATAGTTTTATTACGCTGTACGGGATCCTGTATGCCCTTTGCTGCTTGGAGAATTTCAGCAGTAACGTCTTTCATCTTAGTCATCAGGAGTGCTTCGTATCCCGGGGCCTGAATTTCTTCAGAGCGGTCTTTGGCCAAAAAACCTTTTGTGAGATAATCGCTTGATACGGAAGAATTGCGCTGGAGAGCTGTATAGGCGACATGATGATTTGTGATAAGCAGGCCTTCGGGAGAAACAAAGGAGGCCGTGCCCCCGCCGAGCTGCACAACCGCATCGGCTATTGAAGGTTTGTCGGGACTGTATACCTGGTTAACCGGTATTTGCAGACCCTTCTTTTTCAGATCCAGTTTGTTGAGCTGTGTAAAAATCCACATGCCTTCCTGCGCACCGGAAGGAATGATCCAGAATAACGAGATGAGGATAACTAGAAAAAGTCTTTTCATGTAAGTACTCCTTTAGAATATTAATTTGACAATTTCTTTAAAAGCGGATAGGATTAATAATTCTCTTGATTTATTCCTATTTGAAGTGGTTAATTTACCAGAAATATAATGCTTACTTTATAACAATTCTAAAATCGTTGATTTATTGATTAGTCAGCATTCAATAAAAACTATTTTTGTTCGATTATTGGAATTGAACCTTTATTCTTTATTCTATCAAAAAAAACAGGAAAATTTACTAATCGATCCGAATTAATAAATATTCTGCTGGTATCAGAAAAGTAAATTCTGAATTTATAGGGTGACCAGGAAGTTGTTAACAATTGACTTCTTTTTATAATTGGAGGTAATACTATTATACGATCGATTTCTTTGTATAGGAATACTTTTTCCTTTCCAAAGGGATAGAGAACAACAATATTGTCTTGTTTAAATGTTACTAGCTTTGGAACGAATCGGATTATCCATATACCACTGATAGAGAATAACAAACCCATAATACCAAAAAAGGCAAGGCCAATGAGTTGAATTAATGAATAACGATCTTCTGTAACTTGAATACCAAAAATAATTGCCGTTAAAAATATTACAGACACAATAAATAGAATAACATATCCGATAAATACCTTCCACCATTCGTATTCAAATATTTCATTTTCTTTATCCATGTCTACTTAGTTGTCATCTAACATCTGAATGGCTTTGCCAGACTTATTGCGCATATTGTGAATAGAAATCATTCAAATTAGCAAAAAACCTTTCTGAATCTCCACCTGTCTGGTAATGGTTTTGAGTTTAATATTATGTTTTTCCCGTGTAAATGCAAGAAGTAAGTAACTTTCGTAAAGTCCTCACGCCTTGAACTTGATAACTTTACGAAAGTG
>JAFGLB010000090.1 GCA_016928255.1 Bacteroidota bacterium | reverse complement strand
TATTATGTGATTCAGTGAATTCTGGTATTCGTCCAGAATGTTTCAACAAGTATAGATAAAACAATAGTCATGTTCAATAGGAAAAAGCCTTAAAAAAAAGCATCGTTTTTAGAAAGTGCTGAATAATAACTGAAATCAGCATTAACAATCAAGGTATATTACTTTGGAACCTGCCAATTAGAATCGAAGAACTCATTTCTTAGTACATCAAACTTTCCTCTTTTTATTGAATAAATCAAATAATCGGCGACAGGAAAGTTTATCGGCCCGTTAATATCGCGCAGGAGCTCCGGATACTTGTCTACTATTACATAACGATCAGGTTGTTTTGGATTTGGATAAATCATTTGAATGCCTGTTTCTTCACGAAAATAGCCGGCATCAAGTATCATTGAATCTTCCGAAAACGATAAAGGCAGTCCCGGCATTATTTCCATTAAATATTTATTTTCATCAGGTGAACCGATTAGATAAAGATTATTTTTTTCGGCAAGATTGTCTTTTATTGCCAGTGTGTCGGGAACCATCTTAATATCCATATCCGATGCAGCATATTTTTTTTGCAAAAGAGCACCGGCTTTTTTTAAGAAATCAATTCTGTCATCCCTGCCGGTTCCATAAACCAACAGGAGTTTTGATGTTTCGGCTGCTATGAACGGGCCTTCCATTCCCGATTTTTTTGTTAATTTTTCCTCAATAGTTATACCCCTCAGCCAGGTTGAGTCCTGCGAAAGATAAAACCTCAGTTCATCAGGGTAGATAAACAAATAAGACGAATCATTATTGATAACTATTTTTATCGATTTTAAGTGATCAAGGCCGGGATGTCTAAAATCCACATTGAATGATGAAACATTTTTAGTTTTAATCCTGATTTCATCATCACCTGCAATTATACCCTCGATTTCGGCGAATTCATTCCATTTCACTTTGCCGGTAATGCTAAGCCAGTATGATTTACCGTATTCGAGGTAAAAGGTCTTGTGCTTGATTTTATCGGGATATGGATTCCTTTTATACTTTAAGAGCCAGGGAATACGTTCGTTGTCTGAATCTGCATTATTCCATGAATCATGTCCCACGTTCGGATATTCCAAATAGACATGCGTATAATCTAATTTTTTTAGACTGTCAACAATGCGCCGGGAATTGCTTACATGAACAGTGGAATCAGCCGCTCCATGATATATCCTGGCAGGCAGGTACTGCGCATTCGATATATATTCAATCGGACTGACGGAGTTCAAATAAGTATTACCATGATATGATGAAGGGGCACAGACTGGACTTAATGCCGCAAAAAGATAGGGATAACTCAATCCGATGAACCATGTCCCTAAGCCGCCCATTGAAGAACCTGTTAGGTATATTTTGTCAGGATCGATGGAATACCTCTTTTGTATTTCATCCATCACAGCCAGAACATCTTCCTTTGCGGCACCGAAATAATAATGATTTCTTCTGCCGTAGACTGCGGCAGTAATTACTTTCAGAGAATCCGGAACAGGTTTTTTGTTCTCGCCGATAAAATCAGAGTATTTTTGGATTTCATTCTGGTAGCCATGGAGAGATAACAAAAGGGCATACTTATCTGAAGGATTATAGTTATTGGGTATATACATGTCATACGGCTGGTATGTGTTGTCAATACCCGAAAGATAGCCGATTTTTATTCTTCCTCTCTTCGTTTTAAAATAATCCTTATTCGTATGTGCATGATACAGCAAATCGGTCAATTCATTTTCTGTTCGGAGTAAATTAAAATCGACAGAAGCATGATTTTCTGCAAGTCGTTTAAAGTTCTCCAGCTGCAGTTTTAATGTGGGAATGATATCGTAGTTCACATCTTCCGGATATTTTGAGTAAATTGCACGAGCCCTCTCTTCGTACTTCTTTAATCGTTTTTTTGTATTATGCAGAGTCTATTTGTATGTCTTCCAGCTTTCATATTCAGGATTAATAATTTTATCTGAATACCCCGTAAATACAAAGTAACTTATGCTGAGCCAATCTGTCCCCATGTTCTGTACTGTGATATCATGTTTCCCGGCTGGAATAGGCACCCTGTATTCTTTGTTATAGTCGCATTGAAACGTACCTTTCCCGACTGTTCTGCTTGCTGTCCAGGGGCCTTTTCCTTCAGGGCCGGTTAAAAGGGTAAATGTTTTTAATACTTTACTGTCTAAACTGATACGCAGTATCCCTGTGTCGCTGACTGTTTCGACAAAAAATATCATTTCTCCTCTTGAAGGAAAATCGACGTGAAAAACAACCGGCCCCGGTTCTCTGCCTTCAAGCTCTTTGGTCAGAAGTGCCCCATGGAAGTATTTTGCAGGCAGGTCCTTTGGATTATTCGACTGGAAATTATTGGATATAGTCAGTTTCTTATTAACCATTTTCCAGGAATCACTGGTTTTGATAAACAGGTCATATTCCTTTTTGGTTTTGTTAACCTGTGCGATTAATTCCGGCGTTATGGTAAGGAATATAGCTAAGAGGAACAGGAAAGGGATTTCTTTAATCATATTGACCCCGGCTAAGATAAACTTCGTATATATAAACATGATGCCAGACATCAAAATTATTCATAGGCAAGATAATGATTTATAAAAATAGTGCATCTTTGATTAAGAAGGAAGATATATTTTGCACTGATCGTTTAAACTTAAGACGTAAATTCTAAATAAAAGATGCTTCCTAAACGAAGTTCTGTAATGTAAATTCAATTGCACATCGTTAAGTTATCATCAATGTCGGGAAACATGGAATTATTCCAGCGCGATAAAGAAAAGCCGGCACAATTAATGCCGGCTTGGACAGGGATTCAGATTTATGGTTTATTGCTCTTTTTTTAGTTTTTTTGCAGCGATTAGGTAAAAAATAATTAAAGCCAGACCGCCGGATATCAATATCGTAGCAAATACGACAGATCCTTCATTGAATCCAAAAATTGATTCAATCTGGAGGCCGGTTAATAAACCTAAACCGGTGAAGACGAAAAGAAGTCCCCATTTGAGATTTGAAAAAGTATTTCCCTGCCAAAAACGGAAGGGAGAGATTGATTTAAAATCAGCGGGACTTACACCTTTTTCTATCATTGCCATCCGTTCTTTATTACGGCCGTCAAAATATTTATATAATACAACTGCACATCCGCCGAAAAGAGTTATAGGTATTAAAACATCTGCGGGATTCATTGAAATATCCTTTCTTCAAAATGATTGATGTTTATTATCTGCTTTATTATCTTTGACCTCTGGTTTTTATCAAAGGTTTCAAGAAATATTGGAAACCTAATAACAAAAAAACGGGTCTAAATTCTTGTGAGTACCGGTGAATTTAGATGAGCGATACAGATAAAGAGATAATAAAACATATCCTTGATGGGGATGTACGATCATTCGGCATTCTTGTTGATAAACATAAGGCGAAGGCGATGACGCTTGCAATGCGAATATTGAAGAACCGCGAGGATGCCGAAGAGGCATTGCAGGATGCTTTTGTACGTGTTTACAGAGCATTATCTTCTTTTGAGTGGAAATCCAGCTTTTCCACATGGTTATATAGAATAGTATATAATACATGTATAAGTGCGGCAGGAAAAAGGGAAAAAAAAGGGCATTTTTCGGTTGAATTGGACGATGAAAATGAATATATCAACGAAATAGAATCACCTGATATACAGCCGGATATCGATTTGGAATCGAAAGAAATCTCAAAAATTATTTATGAAGAGGTCGACAAACTCCCTGATGTGTACGGAAGTACTTTTACATTGTTTACTATTCAGGATATGAGTTATGAAGAAATTGTTCAGGTAACGGGATTACCGCTCGGTACAGTAAAAGCAAGATTATTCAGGGCAAGGCTGATGCTCAGAGAGGCCTTGATAAAACGAATGGATTTAGCAGTAGTAAAGGAAAAAGAAGGATACTGATAATGGAACATATACCATTAGATATTATTTGCAAAATTGCAGATGAGAAAGCTGAAGAGAAGGAACTTGATCAATACCTCGCACATATCGAGCAATGTAAGATATGTCAGAAGGAGGTAGAATTACAGCGGTCAATATTGAAAATATCCCGAAATAAGCCTCTGGTAACTCCTTCTAAAACCTTCACGGATAATGTTTTAAGCGAGGTTATTCCGGCGGGAAAGAAAAAATGGTACGAATGGATGCTTAATAATATGGGAAATGTTTTTGCAATGGTTTCAGTAATTGCATTTCTTGTGTATGTATTGTCACTCACAGAGAATACGGATTTAAATCAAGAACCTTCAAACAAAAATACTCAGATTACAGAAATAATGAAAAGCTTTAAAGATATAAGCTTGAGTATATACGAATATTTTAATAAAAGCATTAATATTCCGGACTTTCCGATATCTGGAATGGGGACATTATCATTTGCGTTAATAGCGATTATTATTCTTGTATTTATTGATCAGATATTGAGTAAATTCCTAAAACGTCTCAAAATCCTATCGTAATTCTGCAAAAAACCTTGACTTTTAAGCCTTTTAAATGTATATTAGCACTCATAGTAATAGAGTGCTAATTACCATTTCTTTTATAATTTTAATTATTAGGAGGGTTTTATATGATGCTCAAACCATTGGCGGATCGTGTTGTTGTGAAGCCGTCCAAAGCTGAAGAAAAGACAAAGGGTGGTATCATTGTACCAGATACAGCAAAAGAAAAGCCTGTATGGGGTGAAGTGATTGCTGCCGGACCCGGAAGAGTTTCGGATGATGGAAAACTCATTCCGATGGAAGTAAAAGTAGGCAATATGGTACTGTACGGAAAGTATTCCGGGACAGAGGTTACATTTGAAGGTGAAGAGCTTTTACTTATGCGTGAAAGCGACATCTTTGCAATAATGCCAAAGTAGTGAAAGGAGAATAGAACATGCCAGCAAAACTAATTAATTATGATACAGATGCACGGACAGCACTGAAGAAAGGTGTCGATCAACTTGCTAACGCAGTAAAAGTTACGCTCGGTCCCAAAGGCCGCAATGTTGTTATCGACAAAAAATTCGGTGCACCTACAATAACAAAAGACGGTGTTACCGTTGCTAAAGAAATCGAATTATCTGATCCCATTGAAAATATGGGCGCACAAATGGTTCGTGAAGTTGCTTCGAAGACTTCGGATGTTGCCGGTGATGGAACAACAACAGCAACAATTCTTGCTCAAGCCATTGTACGTGAAGGATTAAAAAATGTTACCGCAGGCGCAAATCCGATGGATCTGAAACGCGGAATAGATCTTGCCGTTGTTAAGGTTGTTGAGAGCTTGAAGGAACTCAGCAAAACTGTCGGTGATGACAAGGAAAAAATTGCGCAAGTCGGTTCTATTTCTGCGAACAACGATCGTGCAATAGGCGATTTGATTGCCGATGCAATGGAAAAGGTAGGCAAGGACGGAGTTATTACGGTTGAAGAAGCAAAAGGAACGGAAACGAC
>JAFGLB010000089.1 GCA_016928255.1 Bacteroidota bacterium | reverse complement strand
CGAGGGCTTCAAAATCCTGCTGCTGCGGAAGTCCTTTGCATAATACGGGAGGCAGTAACTCTACTTTCAGATTTGGAATCGATGCTGCTATTTGTTCCACAACTTTGCTGTTCCATCCGAATGAACCTATGATAGACGCATACTTTAATTTTGGGCGAAGCGAATTTGCCAGGATTGCGGCGTACGAAACAACAGGATGCGGTCCGCCATGAACAGTCGGAGTTCCGATCACGATTGTTGCTGCATCCACTAATTCGATGGCAAGCTTGCCGATATCGGTAACCGACAGGTCAAATTGATATACTGTAACTCCTTTTGCGGCCAACGCACCGACGAGATACTCAACCATTTTTTTAGTACTGTCGTGCATCGAAATATAAGGAATTACGACGCTGTTTTTTGGTTCAGAGGAAACCCAGTCCTTATAAGCATCTATAATAAATGAAGGTTCATCGTACATCGGGCCGTGACTGGGAGCGATGATGCGTAATTCACGGCCTTGCAATTTTTCTATGTTCTTTTGTATAATTTTCCGAAAAGGCATCATAATCTCGGCATAGTAGCGTTTGGCAGATTCATAGACACGTCCTTTATCCACTGCATACAAATCGCTTGTTGCCAGATGTGAGCCGAAGAAATCGCAGCTGAACAATATTTTATCTTCATGGAGGTAAGTCGACATTGTTTCAGGCCAATGCACCCAGGGTGTATGAATAAACTCGAGAGTCTTGCCGCCCAGATTCAGAGTCTCGCCGTCATTCACTTCTTTAATACGCTCCGCAGGGATACGAAGATGATCTACAAGCATGCTCTTACCGGTCGGTGTGCAAAGCAATTGTGCTTTCGGATATTTTTCAAGGACATTGGGAATTGTTCCCGAGTGATCCTGTTCCGCATGATGTGCAACCAGATAATCGATATGTGGAACTTCTGCCAATTGCTCGAAGAGTATATCCGCCTTGGCCGGATCGACAGCATCAAGAAGGACGGTCTTCTCAGTACCTTTAACGAGGTAGACATTATAGCTTGTACCGTCGGGCAGGGGAATTAGAGAATCAAAAAGCCGTCTATCCCAATCAACAGCTCCCAGCCAATAAACGTTATCTACAATTTTTCTCATCTTCATTAGAAATCCTCCTTGAATCCGTTCAATACACATTAAATTCAAGCCGTAAGGCCGGCTGTAAGTTTTTAATATAACATATTTATTCTATATCTTGTTCCCGACAGCTTTAAATAAGGCCTTCAATCGCAAACTTCTGTAATTTCTCTTCGTTTAAATGCCGGATAATTTCGAAAACCCAGCGCACCTAATGGCTGTGTTCTTATGATAGTATTTGAATCTTATCAAAACTTATGGTACAATAAGTCTGTATGGGCAACTCGAATTTAAATAACACATCTAATCCCGTACACATTCTGATGGTGGATGACGATGTTGCCTTTTCCAGGGTAGTGAGGGCGATTCTCCAGCTCTATCAACAGCGCAAATTCTTGATAACATGCAAAGACTCGGTTGAAAGCGCTCTTGAAGAGATAGAGCGCAATCAGGACATCGACCTTATACTTACCGACTACTATTTTCCAACTTCAAACGGCATGGAATTCTGCCTTGCGCTGGACCAGATGGGCCGTTCTATTCCCATCATCTTTCTGACAAACGCGCGCGACTTCAAACTTGCAGTGGAGGCAATGAAACTTGGAGTTGAGGATTATCTTTTAAAGGACGAGCTGGATCAGGCGTACTTGCCCCGTACAATTCTGAGCATTCTCGACCGCGTACTTTTACGCAGGCATAAAATGTCCATTGAAAAAAGAATAGCCATGGCCGAAAGCCGGGTCCAGGTAATCCGCGAGCTGGTCGTTACCGTCTGTCATGAATTCAATAATCCACTTGCCGCCATCAAAATAAGTTTTGATCTTTTCAAGCGTCAGATCGAAAATAGTATCGCACCCGAGATGCTCGTAACTTTTGAGAAAAGGTTTAATGTAATAGATACCGAAATAAAGCGCCTGCGAGACCTCAATTTTGAAAAGATTGCATTCCATGAAGGAAAAATGGCCGATTCCGGCTCAATTCCATAGTTATTGCTTCTCTCCCTTTTTTTTCCTATCATATATATATTGAAAATAAACGGTAAGATGTAATCTTGCGAGAGATTGTAAAACAGATTGAGATGCTTGCGACCAAGAAGTTGATAATCGCCTTTCTTGCGAACAAAAAACAGAGAGAGTTATAAAAAGTGTCCCGCCTAATAAGCGGGACACTTTTTTTATATGAGCTTAAGTGTAAACGATATCGTCTCAGTGCTTGAGGAATGGGCGCCGAAGTGGGCTGCGTGGGAAAAAGACAACGCAGGCCTTCAGGTAGGAAGCCGCCGGCAGAGTGTAAAAAAAGTTCTGATCTCTTTAGATGTAACTAAACAGATCATCAATGAAGCGATAACAAAAAAAGCAGATCTGATAATCTCGCACCACCCCCTGCTCTTCCGGCCGCCTTCATCGGTTACAGCGGGTGATGCCGTAGGTGAATTAATATTGCAGTTGGCAGAGCACAGGATTTCAGTTTTCTCTGCACACACGAATCTGGACTTTACCGGAGGCGGAGTGAGTTTTGCACTAGCCGAAACATTGAGATTAAACAATATACGCTTCCTCTCGCCGCTGAAGAATACGCTTTCGAAAATTGCGGTCTTTATTCCCGAAGGCCATGTCGACAGGGTGATGCAGGCAATGGTAAAAGCCGGCGCAGGCATTATCGGTAAATATGCATCATGTTCGTTCGGTTCGAAAGGTATCGGGAGCTTCATAAGTTCACAATCTTCCAGCCCGTTTATCGGAAAGCGGAATAATTTAGAATTCGTTAACGAGACGCGGCTTGAAATGACCGCACCGCGCGGGCGTCTTGATCAGGTAATAACTGCATTGAAAGCAGTACACCCTTACGAAGAAGTTGCGTACGATATTTATAACGTTGAAAATCCGAATCCGAATTTCGGCATGGGCGCCATAGGCACTCTGCCTAAGCCCTTGCCGCTGGGCGCTTTTTTGAAATTAGTAAAGCAGGCGCTCGGATGCCGCGCACTTCGGTTCACGGGAAAATTATCGGCAAAGATTCAGACTGTTGCAGTCTGCGGCGGGAGCGGATCCGACCTGCTGCCGGACGCAATAGCTTCAAAAGCAGACGTTTTTATAACCGCAGACATTAAATATCATACATTCCAAACAGCGGCAGGCAGGATAGCTCTGGCAGATGCAGGCCATTGGGAGACCGAAAGAGTTGTTTTAAAAAATATTGCGGCTAAAATTCGCTCCATTGCGAAAAAAAACGGGGCATCTTTATCCGTATTGATTACAAAACAGAATACAAATCCAATTCAAACTATATGAATGTTCAGATTATCGAGAGGAGTAACCGTTGGAAAACAGATTAACATCTTTATACACATTACAGCTTGTTGATTCCAGTCTGGATGAGCTTCAGGAAATGAAGGGTGATTTACCGAAAATTGTCGCCGAATTATCAGAGACCGTAAAAAATAAACTTGCGCTTAAAAAACAGCTCGATGACATTTTAAAGAAGTCTATCGCCGGCCGGGATAAAACGGATGTTGACATATTAACTCTTAAAGAGAAGATCGAAAAGCATAAAACGCAGCAGTTCCAGGTGAAAACGAACAAGCAGTATGATATGCTGGCACGGGAAATGGATAACGCTCAGGATAAGATTACACAACTGCAGAAAGAGATGGAGAATCTGGAGAATAAAGCCGAGCAGGCAAAAGAGGACTCAACGAAACTTCAGCCCGAGATCGAGGAATTGCAGTCGGAATTAGCCGAACGAAAAAAAGAACTTGCAGCAGTTAACAAAGAACATGAAGATGAAGAACTGAAGCTAAAGCATCAACGGGAAAAACTGGTAAGCCGAATCTCGAAATCAGATTATCAGATGTACGAACGGATCCGCAAAGCAAAGGAAGGGCGCGCAATAGTCAAGGTGCAGAGAAATTCATGCGGAGGTTGTTTCAACCGTGCGACACCTCAAAGGGTGCTGGAATTAAGGAAGAATTCAGCAATAATAACATGCGAGAGATGCGGGCGTATCCTCGTTTCGGACGAAATCGTTGAAAGTGCAAAGAAGCTGCTATGACCATAATAGCTTACACTGACGGCGCATCGCGCGGCAATCCCGGTGAAAGCGGTGTCGGTATAGTATTAAAGGACGAACTCGGAAATACGATCGGATCGCATTTCGGCTATATAGGAAAAGCGACAAACAACATTGCCGAGTATACAGCTCTCGCCGCCTGCCTGAAGCTTGTAAAAAGAATGGACTGCGACAGTCTTGTTGTGCATTCGGACAGCGAGTTGATGGTTCGTCAATTAAACGGCCAGTACAAGGTGAAAGATATAGGATTGAAAAAACATTTTCTTGATATACAGGAAATCCTAACCGGCTCACCGTTCAAATTTTCGATAAAGCATGTGCCTCGCGATGAAAATCATGAGGCAGATCAACTGGCGAACCGCGGTATAGATACTAGGAAGCAATTGAACTTACAGGCTTTTGAATAAAAAGCCCATAATAGAAATAAGAGTGTTGTTAAGAAGGCTGGACGTTGGGTCCAGAAGCAGAAGATGGTGCATCAGGCAGCCGCTCCGGTCTGCTGTTGCAGGCCGGGGAGGAAAGTCCGAACACCGCAAGGCAAAGCGCCTCGTGTGTACGCTTAGGGCGTAGAAAACGAGGGTCGTGCAGGCAATATCCTGCAGGAACGGAGAGTATCACAGAAAACACACATCCCGTTTTCTTCGATGAGAAGAAAGCGAGAAAAGGTGAAAAGGTGGTGTAAGAGACCACCGCATTGCCAGTAATGGCAATGGTCGCGCAAGCGATCCCGATTCAATCTTTGATTGGGCCGGGACAGGAGAAACCCCGCTTGGTGCAAGACCGCGTAGATCCCGTTCCCGGTCCGGCGAAAACCGGATCGGGATAGAGTTGCCCGCTCAATTTCACGTTCGTGAAGACGGGATGGGTAGGTCGCAAAGAGAAATGGCTGCCTCATTTCGCCGGCTGCTTCGGCAGTTGACGGAATAAGACAGAATTCGGCTTATCGATCAGCCACTTCATGCTTCTGGATATAAATTCATATCTTTATCCGGCCGTACGCATCCGCCTTCTAATTTTTTTTCAATATTACCAATAGAGGATCCTGGTGACACAAAATCGAGAATACCGCTGGACATTCCGAAAAGATACGGATCTGTCTGCAGAGGATGTCCGGATTGCACAATCGCTTGCACAGGATCTCTCCATCTCGCCCATCCTGGCAAAAATACTGGTCAGCCGCCGCATCGATACATTTGAAAAAGCCCGTGCTTACTTCAGACCCAGCATGGAAGATCTCCATGATCCCTTTATAATAGACCAGATGCAGCCGGCAGTAGAACGAATAATTAAAGCATTAACAAATAACGAGCATATGACAGTTTTCGGCGATTACGATGTGGACGGGACCGACGGCACGGCAATGCTGTGGCGGTTCCTGAAAGATGTCGGAGCAAACGCCGACTATTTCATTCCCGACCGGATAAAAGACGGATACGGAATTTCCACGGCCGGAATAGATCATATTCATAAAATCGGAACAAAACTTTTAATTGCCGTTGACTGCGGCATAACCGCCGTACAACAGACAGAATATGCACGTTCTTTTGGGATTGATGTAGTAATATGCGATCATCACGAGCCGGGAAATGAAATCCCGGCCGCCTCGGCAGTACTGGATACACTGAAACCCTCATGCAACTACCCGTTTAAGTTCCTGTGCGGATGCGGAGTCGCATTCAAGCTGATTCAGGCATTGTCATTCACAGAACCGATCCGCAGCAAATTGGGCGAAGATGCACCTAAACGCCTGCTGGATTATCTTCAGTATGTAACGCTGGCAACAACCGCCGATATAGTGCCGCTGGTCGGAGAAAACCGCACGATGGTGAAATTGGGACTTGAATTGATCAATTCCATTCCTGTCCCGGGTATACGTGCTCTTATCGAAACATCAGGTCTGACACCCGGCAAAATTTCTTCAGGACAGATAGTATTTGTGCTTGCACCGCGTATAAACGCAGTAGGCAGGCTGGGCGATGCAACCAGAGCTGTTGAAATGCTCGGCAGCAGTTCGTTCGACGATGCAGTTCAAATTGCTAAAGTAATGGAAGACGAGAACTTCCAGCGCCGGAAAATTGACGAAGAGACTTTCATCCAAGCACAGGAAATAGTGGAAAGATTTCTGGACGCAGACGACGACAGCGCTATAGTGCTGCACCAGGGAACATGGCATCCGGGCGTAATAGGAATAGTCGCTTCCCGGCTTGTAGAACGGTACTACCGTCCTACGATTATGATGACGACGGTCGATGGAGTCGCTAAAGGATCGGCCCGGAGTGTGTCCGGATTTAACATTCACGAAGCGTTGAAACGGTGCGAAGACAAGCTTATACAATTCGGCGGCCATAAGTATGCAGCCGGACTTACGGTAAATCT
>JAFGLB010000088.1 GCA_016928255.1 Bacteroidota bacterium | reverse complement strand
TTTTTGGTCAATTCATTAACTGACCTATGACAATTTGTCGATATAATTTTGTTTTCACACAATCTGAGAGCTTGGGAGCGAGGTAAGAAATAGTCCAATTAAGGGGCATCAAATCTACACAATTTTCCATCTTGCACTTCAAATAATCATTTCCTAATGTTGAGCACGTAGAAAAAGATTTAAAAGGAAGAATCACATGAATATTGGCATTATGAAGGAAGTGTTCCCGTCTGAACGCAGGGTCTCGCTTACACCGGGCGGCGTGCAGACACTCACGGGCATGGGTGCGACAGTATACATAGAGCGAAATGCAGGGGCGCTCAGTTTTTTTTCGGATGATGAATATAACGCGGCTGGCGGTACGATTGTATACAGTCCGGAAGAAGTTATCAGCCGCTCGGATATTGTGCTTAAAGTGGCTCCCCCCACAGAAAATGAGCTGAAATTATTGCACGACGGCCAGACTCTTTTCTCTGCATTTCATTTTGCACTTGCAAAACGCAAGATGATCGATATGCTGCTCAAAAAGAATATAACTGCGATTGCGCATGAATTAATAGAAAACGAACGCGGCGACCTTCCGATCGTCCAGACAATGGCCGAGATCGCCGGGCAGATTTCAATCCAGGTCGCAGCGCATTATCTGCAGACACGCGAAGGCGGGCGGGGAGTTTTACTGGGGAGTATTCCGGGTGTTCGCGCCGCCGAAGTTGTAATACTCGGAGCGGGAACTGTCGGCAGAACCGCTGCACGTGTGGCGCTCGGACTCGGTGCAAATGTTACGGTAATAGATAAAAATATCAGCCGGCTGAGAGAAGTAGCGAGCCTGTCCCAGTGGAGAATTTCTACCGTAGTATCCGATCAGTATACTATAGAACGTGCAGTGCGGGAAGCAGATGCGCTTATCGGGGCTGTACTTCTGAAAGGAGAACGCACTCCTCATCTGGTATCAGAAGCGCTTGTAAAACAAATGAAGCCGGGATCGGTTATTGTAGACATCTCCATCGATCAGGGCGGATGCGTGGAAACAAGCCGTCCAACGACACTGCTGGATCCGACATATATTATGCATGGCATAGTCCATTATTGCGTCCCGAACACCGCCGCATCTGTACCGCGTACCGCGACTGTTGGATGGACCAATGTTCTTCTTCCTTTTATTCGTGAAGCAACTGAGCTTGGAATAGAAAAGGTACTGAGTGCCGATACCGGACTGGCTAAAGGAGTCTGCACGTTCCGCGGGCACTGCACAAATGCCGCGGCAGCAAAGGTATTCGATCTTAAGTTTGCAGATATTCAACAATTACTCAAGTCATAGTCAACCGCCAACCGTAAGGAATGAGTATGAACTGGCTTGATCAATATAAATCGAATGTTGTCTCAGTTGAGGAAGCGGTTAGTGTTGTCAAATCAAACGACCGCATATTCTTAAGCGGCAACGCAGCAACGCCTCTTATTCTGACAAATGCGCTGGCACAGCGCGCGGCGGATCTTTCGAATGTCGAGGTGAATCATATTCTATTGCTGGGAGATGACCCGCTTTCCAAGCCGGGAATGGCGGAACATTTCAGGCATAACTCGCTGTTTGTAGGTCCGGGCGACCGTGAATCGATTGCCGAAGGCATATCGGATTATGTCCCCATACACCTTTCCCAGATACCAGCACTTTTTAGGGACGGGCATATTCCGCTCGATGTCGCGCTTGTCCATCTTTCACCGCCGGATTCGCACGGATTCATGAGCTTTGGCGCCGAATGCGGCGCATCGAAGGGAGCAGCGGAGAATGCGAAAATTGTGGTAGCGCAGGTAAACGAACGCATGCCGCGTACACTGGGTGATGTATTTATTCATGTTTCGCGTGTGCATAAAATTGTCGAGTGTTCTATTCCTATTCTTGAATCCAATTTAGCCGGCTCATCGGAAATTGAAAAGAAGATTGCTGAATTCATAACTCCAATGATCGAAGACGGTGCAACCCTGCAGCTGGGAATAGGCGGAATTCCCGATGCAGTTCTGGCACGTATTGAAGGAAAACAGCATTTAGGTATTCATACGGAAATGATCTCAGACGGAGTTGTGAATGCGGTTGAAAAAGGCATCATTACAAGTCAAAAGAAAACGCTCCATCCGGGAAAAGTTGTTGGAACATTTGTATTAGGCACCCAGCAGCTTTATGATTATGTTCATAACAATCCGCTCTTTGAACTGCATCCATGCGATTATACGAATAATCCTTACAATATCGCACAGAATGAAAAAATGGTTTCGATAAATTCCTGTATTGAAGTGGATATAACAGGACAGATATGTTCGGATTCCATCGGCTCAAAAATTTACAGCGGATTCGGCGGGCAGGTGGATTTTGTGCGCGGCGCAGCTCTCTCCAAGGGAGGCAAGCCTATCATAGCGCTGCCTTCCACAACAAAAGACGAAAAGATATCGCGCATAGTGCCGCAGCTTAAATCAGGTGCCGGCGTAGTTACAACAAGAGCGGATGTTCATTACGTAGTAACGGAATACGGAGCGGCGTTTCTGCATGGAAAGAATCTGAGCCAGAGGGCCGAGGCGCTTATTGCCATAGCGCATCCGAAATTCCGGCCCGAGCTCGAAGAATATTTGCGGACAATTAAGCTGAAAAAGTAGGAAAAGATATGCGTACAATGCTGATGTTTTTATTAATTGCAGTTATTATCTCGCTGGCAGGAAGCGATCAGAGGAAATATGTCGGTGTAAACGATTGCAAGCTTTGTCATAAAGGGAAAAAAGACGGCTATCAGTTCGAGATATGGCAGAAGAGCAAGCATGCGGGAGCATTTAAAACACTGCGTTCGAAACAGTCTGAAGATATTGCGAAAAAGATGGGCCTGAAAAAATCTGCGGCTGAATCGCCCGAATGCATCGAATGCCATGCGATCAATGACGATAAACTCAAAGAAGACGGAGTGCAGTGTGAATCGTGCCATGGTGCGGGTTCGGCTTATAAAAGCAGAAAGGTTATGAAAAACAGGGAATCCTGTGCGGCGGCGGGGATGGCGGAATTTAAGGACGAGGAAGCTAAAAAGAAAAGCTGTGAATCGTGTCATAATAAAAAGAGCCCGACATACAAAACGTTTGATTTCAGGTCTTCATGGAAAGAAATTGAGCATCCGATCCCCTGATTTCTGAAAACATCCTCAGTTTCATATAGACAATGGTAGTCGAAAGCTTCAGCCTTCGTTGTTAAGTTTGCACAGGAGTTAAACTCTTGATTTGAATCATGTTCGATAGTGTAACTATCCGACAGGGAAAGAAAACACAAAAGGGGGTCGGAGGATGGAAAAGAGAACGGGTTGAAAAGCAACCCCCTGTAGTTCCCCTTCGTAAGGGGGACACAGAAGCTTGAAGAATATTTTTCTACTTTATAAGTGGAAAAACACAAAAGGGGGTTCGAGAAGGAAACAACATGTTCGGTTCGATATTAATCTGGATTGCATCAGCTGCGGCTTTTATTGCAGTATTTTTCTATTTCATATCCATTAAAAAGAAAAAACTCCTGCCGTACGCACGTGTCAGTATCGCAATTTGCGCGATTGGAATTATCACTGCGTCCGCTTTGCTGATGGTCTATATTTTCCAGCATAGGTTCGAATATAGTTATGTAACCGAATACAGTTCACGCGATCTGCCGGCAGATTTGCTGGCAACAGTGTTTTGGGCCGGACAGGAAGGCAGTTTGTTGCTCTGGGTGCTGTTTGCAGCGGTGATTGCTTTTTTTCTGCAGAACCATCTGAAACGAAATGGAATGGAAAGCGAAGCTATGGCTTTGTACTCTCTGGTTCTGGCTTTTCTAATAATGCTTATTACCGTTAAATCGCCGTTTGAATATATCTGGCAGGCATATCCGGAACTGCCTGCCGGATTTATCCCTGAAGATGGCAGGGGACTGAATCCTCTTCTTCAGAATTTCTGGATGATTATTCATCCGCCCGTACTCTTTTTAGGATTTGCATTGCTTTCCGTCCCGTTTGTTCTTGCTCTCGCTGCTCTTATAAGGATTGAGCACGATGAATGGATCAGAATTGTACGTCCATGGCTGCTGTTCGGTGCGGCTGCTCTCGGGGCCGGACTTATACTCGGCGGCTACTGGGCATACGGCGTTCTGGGCTGGGGAGGATGGTGGGGATGGGATCCTGTGGAAAACTCGTCACTGATTCCCTGGATGCTTTCTCTTATACTCATTCATACTTTGCTGATCCAGAAAAATACCGGCCGGCTTGTAAAAACCAACTTTGCACTCGCTGTTCTTTTATACCTGTTAATTATGTACAGCACATTTTTAACACGCAGCGGAATTCTTGCAGAAGTTTCGGTCCATTCTTTTATCACTTCCGGATCGCTGACATATTTGCTTTTGATCATGTGGATGGTGCTGGTTGCTGCATGTGCTGCTGGAATATTATTTGGGAGTTTTCGGAAACGCGCTGCGCAGACGGCATCCGGCAGTTTGATAAATCGCGAATCCTTAATGTCTGCGGCAATGATTGTGCTGGGTTTATGCGCCGCAATAATATTGTTCGGCACCAGCAGACCGATATTCTCAAATTCCGCTGTCGGACCTGACTTTTATAACCGGACGACGTTTCCCTTTGCGGTGATAATGATGCTGCTGCTCGGGTTAAGTCTTCGGGCTGAATGGAATCAGACCGATTTGAGATCTTTTTTGAAGGATCTGATAGTTCCGGCTGTATTTGCTGTTATAGTTTCCGCTTTTCTTGTTTTATACGGCATGAAAGATATTTCTGCATTACTTCTTACGGCAGGTTCCATTTTTGCCTTTTTTATTATCGCAGAAGAGGGAATACGTTTGTTAAAAAAAAACAGGAAATTTATCGGCGGTATGCTTGCGCATGGAGGACTGGCAATTTTATTTATCGGAATAATCCTTTCCGGACGTTACGGAAGGACAATGTCTGCTTCGCTTCCTCTTGATCAGCCCCGGGAATTATTCGGATATAAAATGACATACAAAGGAACATCGTATACCGAAGACGGCAAGTCCGTATTTACCGTTGCGGCGTCAAGGGACGGCAGTTTCAGGACTCTTGAACCTGTTATGTTTGAAAGTATTTATTATGAAGGCCTGATGCGGAATCCGGATTATATCAGTTATTGGAATGAAGATCTCTATATTGAGCCGGTTTCTATTAAGAGAAAAAAAAATGACAGCTGTCTTGTTGTTGATTTGGCGAAAGGTGAAGCGGCCGCTTACGGTTCTATGACGATCACCTTCAATAAATTTGATTTTTCTTCGTATAATAAAAATGAGATGATTAAAGGCAGCGGCGCTGAAATCACTATCGGCGTTGTGCTGGAAGTAAAGACGGAAAAAGGCAGTCAGATTGTTGTGCCGGCAACAAAGTTTTATTCCGACGGCGAAAAAGAAATGAAAACAGTTTATCTGAAGAACAGCGGTATCGGATTCCGGTTTTCTGCAATAAATATCGGTACGGACATCGGAGAAAAGACCCGGATTGAAATAAGTATTACCGGATTAAAAGATTCGGCTGCAGCCGGCCAGAATCCGGAGACTCTTGTTGCCGAAGTCAGCGTAAAGCCTTTCATAAGTTTAATCTGGATTTCTGCTTTGCTTGTTATAAGCGGTATGCTTATTGCTGTGACCAGGCATCTTAGACTGAACAAAGCTTGAGTTTTTCATACTGTACCGCCGCACGGTCAATCTGTAAATAAAAAAAACGAGCAGTGTAGAAACCCCGCTCGTTTAAAGTTCAAATCATCAGTTACGGCAGTCGTGAATTATTCAGTTCTAACAATATTCTGTTTGTGATAGATGTATTTATCAAGCTGATTCATTATTAATAATTCTTTTGGAACGATTCTGATTATTCCGCGATTCTGGGCATTATCAAGCGAAAGATTTATAACGAAGTTTACCTTAAAGTAGATATCTTTTTCGCTGCCTTTGGCTTTCACCGCATCGTTTCTGGCCACTTTCCATTTAAAATCAGGATTGAATTTGAGATAAATTTGCGATTGTCTGTAGCCGCCTTTGATGCTGTCCGAAATGCCGACAAGATTATTTTTAGGAATCGCACACACAGCTGTCGGGATTTCGTAAGGTGCTTCGACTTTTGTAGGCGATTGTAAAGAATATATTTTTGCGTCTGCATCATAACGTACAAGCGTTGCTTTGAACCACACACCGAACGTTCTTTTTTCGAGCCTGGTATCTTTGATGTGCGCATTTAATTTTTCCATGAATGTTTTTCGTGATTTCGCTGCGCGTACGTGAAACTCTGCAGTTGTTTCGAACTCGTCGCGGTTTCCGGTCTCTTGTATTAGCTGGTCTGTTGCTTCCCTCATGTAAGTCCACTCGTCCTTCAGAATAAGAGAAAACAATTCAGGCGTAAGTTCGTCGTCCTGGAATGCCGGCTGCTGTGCTTGTGCTAATTGTGCGGCTGCT
The DNA here is from genome assembly GCA_016928255.1 of Bacteroidota bacterium. Classification (GTDB taxonomy): domain Bacteria; phylum Bacteroidota; class Ignavibacteria; order UBA10030; family UBA10030; genus Fen-1298. The sequence goes on along the minus strand of JAFGLB010000088.1, from coordinate 89 downwards.
GTGAGTAAAACCAAAAGGGAAAAAACAACTGTGATATTTTTCTTCATACTACGCCCTTTCAATAATTATTTATGCGTGATCTAACGAAT
>JAFGLB010000087.1 GCA_016928255.1 Bacteroidota bacterium | reverse complement strand
TTTTTGGTCAATTCATTAACTGACCTATGACAATTTGTCGATATAATTTTGTTTTCACACAATCTGGGAGTTTGGGAACGAGGAGGCGAAGGAAAGCTCCACATCTTCTCTCTCGCTCCCAAGCTCGGCTTGGGAGCGTGCGGCCAGGTATTACAGTCAATCATGGAAAACGTCAAGACATGTTCCCGAACATTTACCTGCAAATCATATTGGCGGAAAGCTTGCGAACGAGCAGAGAGCAATCAGGGGAATGTTTTACAAAAACTCTACAGCAATTCCTTTTTCAATCGTATCGACAATCTTGGCCGCGATTGTTTCGGGAGTGTCGGCGGTATTGCCTGATTTGTGTTTTTTTTCAGCTGACTTTTTCTCTGCGGCGGATTTCTTTATGCCGTTTTCCTGTTCACGGGGATAAACAAGTGAAATGCTGATACCGGGAGAAGTGTATTCTGTCCGCGTGTTAAGAGTATTTGAATTCAATGCAGTTTTTACTTTTTTCTTTTTCGGGAAATTTGATTTTGCAGACTGCAGTACGCCCGAACTGATATTCACAATCGCTCCGCCGCCTTGTTTTTCCATGAGCGGAATTGTCGTCTGCATCGCAACAAGGGGACCGTAAACATCCGATATCATCAATCGTGCAAAATCATTCGCGCTGATGGATTCGGGTGAGGCGTTCAGTTCCTGACCTGCATTATTTATAAGCACATCGATACGGCCGTAATAATCCTGAGTCTGCTGTACCATCCTCTGCACTTCCTGCGGCTTTGTCATATCCACAACAACCGCAAGCGAGTCGGGAATTTTTGCCGTAAGTTCTTTTACTTCTTCATTTGAACCTGCGGCAAGAACAACTTTTGCGCCCTTTTTTATAAATAATTCAGCCGTAGCTTTGCCTATACCGCTGGCAGCGCCGGTCATCAGCACGACTTTGTCTTTGATCTCCATAATTGCCTTCCCTTAAAGCAGCCTCGTTGTCCCATAAACAACGCAAGCAATCTACATTTTACCTAACTAAATTTCAATGATATTCATCTATCAAGTGATTCCAATCACCCGATTATTTAAATGCTGAAAAAAAACAACTCTATTTATAGTATTCTTTGGCTATTTGCGTAATTTTCACAATAAAATCCGTCTTTTCCCGGGTGTAAGATACTCTGTCGTTCGTGTGATTCTTTGCCAGGTCAATCTTAATTCTGCCGTATTCTCTGGCAATAGCGGGGTGCTCTATCAAATAATCCCTGAACAACAGTCTGTCCCAATGTTCAAAATCATGCTCTACTACATGAATATGGTGAGTTCTTATCCCTTTTTGACCGCGTTTTAAAAACCATGCATAGAAGGGGGGAGTATCATCGCCGAACGACGGCCGCCAGAAGTATTCATATCCCTGAGCTGTTAAAACAGGAACAATAACTTTTTTTGCTTCCTCGAGAGATGCCACTTCGACTAAAATATCAATAATCGGCTTGGCGCACAGTTGAGGTACAGCTGTACTTCCGAAATGTTCTATTCTCTTCAAAATATTTTCCGGAAGGCAGGAAAGAAGATGTTCTTTCTCAATTGAAAACATCCGCGGCCAATCGGGATTGTATGGGACGACATCAATTTCTTCCGTAACAGCTCTTTTTACACGCTCTTCCAGTGTTTCCATTGCGCTTAAGATATTTCCTTCAATTCATTTGCAAAAATTTTACACCAAGCCACAACTCGTAAATTCCAAAACAGAACAATCCAACTGCAGACAGCCCTAAAAGCACCCGTTCAATTTTTGCACCAAGTCTGCTGGCCTGTGAAAACAAAATCACAATTGCCATTTGACTTACTACTATCGTTGTATAAAACGCCAGCAGAAGTGCAATTCCGTAAAAATAAGATTCTCTCCATGCATTCAGCAGTATCGGACCCATTACCAGGCTCCATCCTAAATACGGCGCCGGATTTAAAAAGTTTACGGTCACTGCCTGGCTCAATGTCGTACGGCTCGAGGCAGATTGGATTATTTTTTCAGAATCGAATTTTTTCCATGCTTTCCATGCATCCATTGCCAGATAAAGGACAAATACTCCCCCCGCGAAATAAAGCAAATTAACTATACTCTCTGAAATGTTGCTTAACACGAACATGGCGAGAATAATAATCGGGCCGTCGCTTATAACCGGTGCAAAAGCAGCGGGTAAAGTATGCTTCCATCCCTTCCTTAACGCCTGAGAAATAAGATAACTTTGAAGCGGGCCGGGTTGCACGGCTGCCGCAAACGCAAATGTTATTCCAAGGATTAAATATGATAACACGTGTCTGTCCTTAAAATACACTTATCGCTAAGTATGTTGTTCCAGATCGGAATTGAAATCTTTTCCGTAAATATTATAATCTATTCTTGATTTATTTGTACAATTACGACAGTTCTGAGATGGCGGGGCATCTCAATTTACTTTTTGGAATTTTCAAGTATTAATTTCACAACATCGTAACCGACGGCATCGAACATTGCTTCGACATTGTTTGTATAATCGGAATTATGGCTCATGATTGCATCCTTGACCATGAAAGCTTTATAATCGTGATCCTTTGCTCCAACCCAAGTTGCTAAAACACAGCCGACGGCACTCAATCCGCACATGAACAAAGTATTGCTTCCTTTTTCTTTTATAACTTTATCCAGATCGGTCTTGGTAAAACCGTTTCCGTAGGTTTTAATCACTTTTGCATCTTCGGGTTTAACCAATACAGACGATGGAAACTCAAATTGTTCCGTTCCAGGATGCGGACCGTTTTCCTTATCGTGATGGTAAATTCTGATTATCGGAAAACCGCTGCTGCGGAAGAGTCCGATTAAATTATTGATAAAGTAGAACGCTACCTCTTTTTCACGCTCAGGAACCATACCGATGTAGGCATTCTGAATATCAATTATTACCAAAGCCGGTTTGATTTGTGTCTGATCTTTTTTATCTTGAGAATATATCTCAATCGACAAAAATAATACCAGGAACACAAGAATAAAGACTGTTTTTTTCATTTTACTGCCCTTTTCTATCAGTTTGAAAAAAAATAAGATTAAATTATTGGACCTTTGAATATATCTTATTTCTTCTCGTTGTTCAATAGAAAATTTCTCGTAACTACTCAGTGAATTTATTTTGCAGTGGAACTCTTCCGGAGTTCAAATAATTCTGGTTTTTTAAAATTACAAACGTTTAATCCCTGCCTGCAGGATTGAAATGATGAAGATTAATTCTGTAACGACTCCGTAGAAGTCGTATATTTGTAACTATAACTAAAATAAAAATCCGGAACTCCGTCAGGAGTTCAACGGTTGAATAATTAGGTAAGTAGTTACCATCTCTCAATGTGAATACGGGGCTTCTTTGGCAGAGGAGTGAGTTATGATTATTCATCTAAAAGAAATATAATTACGGCGGGAATGTTATAATTACAGCAGTTAAATTTATTTTCTAACTGGAATATACTTGCTAATGGGTTATCGGAATAATCCCCGATTAAAACGTAAAAATATTTATACAACAAAGATACGTTTTACGTAAATATTATCTGCGCGCCTGCAGATTTCTCGTAGAACTGGCCCACAGAAATTATATCGTCGACTTCCTTGCAGAAATCTTTTTTAGCCAGATGAAACATTTCAACAGACGCTTTGCATGCGTAAATTTCACATCCTGCATCATGAATCATGGTTATAAATTCACGTACGGGCGGAATATCCAGTTTTTCCATTTCTTTCTTCATCATTTTTGTGGCAAATGCGGACATGCCCGGAATCATTCCCACAATTGTTGACATATGCAAACCCGGATTTCCCACAGTCGCAACTTTTATATAATCCATCCGCTTTTCAATAACGGCATCCATACCGAAAAATGTAAAGAACATCGATGCATCGATACCTTCCATCCGTGCACCGTTTGCCATAATCAAGGCTGGATATATTCCTTCAAGAGATCCTTTTGAGACAATTATCGATACTTTTTTTATAGGTTCATTGCCTGTATTTTCCATAAAAAAAACTCCTTTATCTATACGCATCCTTTAGGTTTTGGTATTCCTGCAATCTTCGCCGCTTTTTTTGCCGGTCCTTTTGGAAAAAGTGCGTATAATTCCTTTGTGTCGACACCGCTTTCTTTTGTAAGTTTTCTTATCGAAGGTGCATCGCCCTTTTCTAAAAATTCCTTCCGCATCAGATTTATTACTTTCCAGTGCCGCTCTGTCAGTAAATCGATTCCTTCTTCTGCCGCCAGCTCTTTAGCAATCTCTTCTGTCCATTCTTTATTATTTGTAAGATGCCCGTCGGCGTCGCGTTGAAGTTCTTTTAAGCTCATATTATTCTCCTGCCGTTCTTAAAATTCAAACTTGATTAGATATTTGTAATTCCATCGCCTTTTTCCCGGCCATCGACATATGCGAATCGATAATCGGTATCTTGTAACCTTTCAGCAAAATGTTCCAGTAAATCCATCTGAACAGCATTTTCCCGTAATGATTCATCTTAGTTTCTCCAAGCAGGGAGAAAGGCCCGATATAAGGCAACGGAAATTTTCCCGGCAGAGGTTCTGTATCATAATTGAAGTCGATAAGAAATCCCTTGCCGAAACCTGATTCGATATAGCAATTGGCATGACCGTCAAATTTCGCTTCCATCGGGCGATTATCGATTGCGGCTACAAGATTTTCTGTAAGAATCTCCGATTGAAAATGAGCAACAGACCCGGCCTTGGAGCTGGGCAGATTTGTTGCATCTCCTAGAACGAAGATATTGTTGTGTTTTTCCGATCGCAGTGTGTGCTTGTCTGTCGGTACAAAATTTAATTCATCGCCCAAGCCGCTTCTTCCTATCACATCATCGCCCATGTTAGTAGGTATGCTTACTAAAACATCAAAAGGGATCTCCTGTTCATCCCACGATATTATCTTCTTTTCATCGTTGTCCACCCGGCCTATACTGAAATCCGTAGTAAGTTTTATATTCTTCTTTTCCAGCATGTTGCCGAATGCTTTTGAAGCTATCGGCCTCGTAAACGCACCAGAGAGCGGTGTTACAAAATGTATTTCCACTTTATCGCGGATTCTCTTTTTTGTGAAATACCAATCGGCAAGGAATGCAAACTCGAGCGGAGCAACAGGACATTTAATCGGCATTTCCGCAATATTAATAACCATTCTTCCGCCTTCCCAGTTTTTAAAAAATTCTGCAAGTTTTACAGCTCCGTCTATCGTATAAAAATCAAAAATCTGTTTATACCAAAGAGAATCTTTCATGCCTTCTGTTTGTTCCGGGGCAATTTTTGCACCTGTTGCAATTATTAAAAAATCATACGAAAGCACCGAATCGTTCTCAAGCAGAATTCTGTTTTCATCCGCTTCAATGAGTTTAACGGGAGAATTTACAGATTTGATGCCCGCCGGGAAAAACTTTTTTGCCGGCTGTATAACATCTTTTTTTCTATAGATTTCGAAAGGAATGAATAAGAATCCGGGCTGATAATAATGTTCTCTCGACTGGTCTATGATAGTAATCAGCCATTCATTCTTATTCAGAATGCCGTTCAGTTTATTCGCCATAATTGTGCCTGCAGTACCGGCACCGAGTATTATCAGATTTTTCATGCTATTCTCAATAACCAATTTAGTTTTGCTCTTGATTGTTAAATGCTTTAGTTTTGAAAAAGATTCTCATTTGCCTTATATATTTAACAATGATTGCGCTTTTTAAGTTCTGTTCAGCGTGTTAAATCCTCTTCTCCATCATTTTTTTGATAATCCCGGCCTTTTTGCGTATTTTGTTTAATATTATATAAACCTATTTAATTGAAACAATATGACTACAACTGAGAAAAGCGATTTTATACGGGAAATTATTGATGAAGATCTTCGCAGCAACAAGAATGAAGGGCGAGTTCACACCCGCTTTCCTCCCGAACCGAACGGGTACCTGCATATCGGGCATGCCAAATCCATATGCCTGAATTACGGAATCGCCAGGGATTACAACGGTAAATTCAATCTGCGTTTCGATGATACAAATCCCGAAAAAGAAGAGCAGGAATACGTCGACTCTATTATAGAAGATGTAAAATGGCTGGGCGGTGATTTTGAAGACCGGTTGTTTTATGCATCCGACTATTTCGAGCAGATGTTTCAATATGCTGTTGACCTGATAAAAAAGGGGAAGGCATATGTATGCGACTTCAACGGCGATGAGATACGCGCCAGCCGCGGCACGCTTACAGAAGCAGGCAAGGACAGTCCGTACCGTAATCGAAGCAAGGAAGAGAATCTGGATCTATTCAGCCGTATGCGTAAGGGCGAATTTCCGAACGGCGCAAATACACTCCGGGCAAAAATCGATATGGCATCGCCAAATATCAACTTGCGCGACCCGATTATGTACAGGATCGTACACGAAGGCCATCATCGGCAGGGAGAAGCATGGTGTATTTATCCAACTTACGACTGGGCGCATGGACTGGAAGACTCGATTGAAAGAATCACTCATTCAATCTGCACTCTGGAATTTGAAAATCACAGGCCTTTATACGACTGGTTCCTTGAAAATCTCGAGATCTATCACCCTCAGCAAATTGAATTTGCGCGGCTTAACATTACTTATACAATACTGAGCAAAAGGAAGCTTCTCCAGCTCGTTCGCGAGAAACATGTTGACGGCTGGGATGATCCGCGTATGCCGACCATTGCCGGAATAAAAAGGCGCGGTTATACAGCGGATTCGATTAAAGTATTCTGCGATAAGATAGGCATTTCAAAAAAGGACAGCACGATAGATGTGGCGATGCTCGAGTGGAGCATACGGGAAGACTTGAATAAAAACGCCCAGCGTGCAATGGCCGTGCTGAATCCGATAAAAGTAGTACTAACAAATTATCCGGAAAATAAAACAGAAGAACTTTCTGCAGTCAATAATCCGGAGAACGAATCAGCCGGCACGAGAATGGTGCCGTTCGGCCGTGAGTTATATATTGATCGGGATGATTTCCGCGAAGTCCCTCCGCCTAAATATTACCGGTTATCTCCCGGAACGGAAGTTCGCCTCAGATATGCCTATATAATCAAATGCGAAAAAGTGATAAAAGACGCTGACGGTAATTTAATTGAACTCCACTGTACATACGACCCGGCAACCAAGAGCGGTACGGAAACTGCAAACCGGAAAGTCAAGTCTACAATTCACTGGGTGAATGCGGCGAAGGCTGTAGACGCAGAAGTGCGTCTATACGACCGGCTTTTTCTGAAAGAGAATCCAGACGAAGTCGAAGAAGGCAAAGATTTCCTTTCCAATTTAAATCCAAATTCACTACAGGTACTAAAGAACTGCAAATTGGAACCAATGCTAGGTCAAGCATCGCCGGGCGACCGGTTTCAGTTTGAGCGAACGGGTTATTTCTGCGCTGATGTGAAGGATTCGAAATCCGGTGCGCTTGTTTTCAATCGCATTGTAACATTGAAAGACACCTGGGCAAAGATTGAACAGAAGGGGAAGAAGTAGAAATCCTACCCGCAAAATCCTGTTCCTCTATTATAGACCATAGCAGGTTTCCAGTGCACATCTTCGCCTAGGACCATTCGAGGAGCCCTGCGGTATTCCTGAAAACCTTCTGCCAGCAGGTATTCCTGTGCGGCTGTATTCTGCGACGGCACGGCAATTTTTGTTTCTCCCTTATTAAATCTGAGTTTCACCAGCGTTAAGCCCGCCGCGGGATCTCTGGCTATAATAAATCCCGCGCCATAGTCAGGCAGATATAAACCGTTGATTTGACCGGATTTCCCATCGTCGTAGACCAATCCGGTCTGGAAAAATCTTTTTACAAAATTATACCTTTTTTCACCTGTAATTATTCTATCAAGCTCCATGATTTTTTTAAAATCGTCTTTTCTGATTCCTCTGACATTTGAGACGGTTTGGGCCGGCAGAGGCGTATCGCGCTTAAAGAAAACATATGTCGCCGTGGTTTTAAATCCCAGTTTCTTATAAACAGGTTCACCCATTTCGCTTGCTACAAGAATCTGGCTGCTGCATCCTCTGATTCTGCAGTACTTGATTATATGAGTGGTAATTGCGGTACCAATTCCCTGTCTGCGGTATTCCGGCAGTACAATAATAGTTCCAAGCCAGTTTATTCTATCGTGCATCATAGCAATTCCGCATCCGACAATTTTTTTATCCACTTCAGCTACAGCCGGATAGAAGTAGCGATACCCAAAATGGAAGTTAAGTATCTCGGGAAGATCAATATTCCATTCCTCCGGAGGAAAATTTTTTAATTGCGGAAATTCCTGTTTTTTCAGTCTTCGCACCTTAATCACTTTTCAATTCCTATTTTGCCGGCAGAGCCGGTTGAACAAATATTGTTTTTTCACGTTCCAGTGTCACCGTGCCTGCCGGTACGCCTTTCGGTTTTCTTACATATTTTCCTTCACACATCGACACCGGAACCAATTTTGAATTTTTCATCTTACTGTAATATGCAGCGATTCCAGCGGCCTCCTCGATCGCCTGCCTGCTTACCTCGCCTTTGCCGGTCCCGATTTTCAGCACAACATGCGAGCCGCCTACTCCCCGTGCATGGAACCAGAGGTCATTTTTTGCCGTATGCCGGGTCGAAAGCAGATCGTTATTCTCCCCGCTTTTTCCGGCCCAGACCTGAAATCCGCCCGCAACTTTGAACACCCTGAACGGCACAGCTATTTCTTTTTTTGCATGTCCTGCTTTTTTTGATCTTATGCCGAATTTTAAAAGATTATTCTGATTCTCTTCTATAAAAAAGCATAGGTCGCTTTCCGTTACAATATCATCCATTCTTAGAAGAAGCTGTGATATCAGTTTTTGCTTTTCTGTAAAATCAATTCTGCGCTGACGGTTTTCTTCCGCTCCGCGCTGCAGTTTATCGGCTTTTTCAAAGTACCTCTCCGCATTTTTCGCCGGCGTCAAATGCGGATCAAGAGGTATTTCAACAATATTTCCGGGCTGTTCAATAAAATCTTCCGCAAGCGCAGACGTATCGCCTTTTTTCAAAAGATGGACCTGACTGATCAGCAGTTTGCCGAATTTCTCGCACTTTTCGGCTTTATCAAGTTCATCTGATTCAGCCGATATTTTCTGCAATGTCCGGTCAATTTTGCCGCTCTCATGCTTCAGTAATTTAATAATTTCTTCCTTTTCATGATGCATATTTTTTTCACGCCGCAGCCGGGCACGAAAAGATAGTACGGCTTCAGAGACAGTCTTATATTCTTGAAATTCATATTCTCTAAGATGTTCCAGCGGGTGCAGGGAAAACCGGACAGGCATAGTGCCGTCCAGGTAAATACGCGGCAGTGGTGCTGAACTAAATTCTTCTTTCATTCGTAAAGCGAGATTCATCAACCGGTCAATTTCTGCCTGCTGCAGCTCACAGGTCAATTGCGCGCTGCTCAATCCGGCGCGGAACAGCAATTCCTTGATCATCACATTGCCGAAATGCGAAAATACTGATTTCAAGGCAGCTGCGATAGTTACATTCTTATGCAAGGCCAGGATTTTATCAGGCGGCGTTTTCGGAATGTCCGGATTCTGAATTTCAAATGATTCGTTACTGAGAGTGCTTATGTCCTTTTTTTTAAGAAACACATCCGAAACCGCACCTTTTGAATCCGTATAAAAGACATTTGCATTCGAACCGAACAAATTAACAAACAGATTATACCCGTCATTCAATTGAATACAAATCTGCCGGTCTGCCGGATGCATTGATATTTTGCTTATTGCAGATTCATGTGCCCGGGAAAATACATTTACAGTGTTGCGGCGCGCCCTGGCGAACTCTTTTCGTGCATAGATGTAATTATCTGCCGGCTCACAGCCGATGAGAATCGCGGACGGGATATCTCTGAAAGATATTGCGAGTTCGCCTTTATACTGTGTAAAAATTTCGTCAATAATTTTGCCGGAAAAGTCCCTGTTGAACTCATTTGCCAGGTGAAATAGGGTATAATAGTTGGTTATCATTATATCTAACGTTTATCCACAAATACTCTATAAAATCAGCAAAATTGCAGGGAATTGCAATCTCGATGTGGATAACTCGTGAATATCAAAGTGCAAATTATGTGCAAAAGTA
>JAFGLB010000086.1 GCA_016928255.1 Bacteroidota bacterium | reverse complement strand
TTTTTGGTCAATTCATTAACTGACCTATGACAATTTGTCGATATAATTTTGTTTTCACACGGTCTGTCTGTTTGGGAACGTCTGTTTTTGTCCTCTAAACAGAGAATTTTATATTGAATACAAAAAACCTGAAACTAATATGAACATTTCGTACGTTCTATATATATAGAGAGATATAACAATAGTGATTAACAACGAAAACACTGCTGTTAACCAGCGGCTTGCGATAGCAATCAGGGGCGCCGTGCAGGGTGTCGGATTCCGGCCTTTCGTTTACAGGCTTGCTTCTGATATGCACCTTAACGGCCGGGTCTCCAATACATCCGCCGGAGTGTTCATTGAAGCTGAAGGCAGTAAAGATATACTCGACAGGTTTCTTCTTCGGCTTCAGAGAGAAATTCCGCCCCGCGCATTTATTCAGAGCCTTGAGTCATCGTTTCTAGATCCTGTCGGATTTGATAATTTTGAAATACTTAAAAGCGATGACACCGGAATTAAAACCAGCCTGATAATGCCGGATATTGCCGTTTGTACCGACTGCCTGAAGGAAATTTTCGATAAATCCAATCGGCGTTATCTTTATCCGTTCACAAATTGCACAAATTGCGGGCCGCGATTTTCAATAATTAATGCTCTTCCTTACGACCGTCCGAACACATCCATGAAAGAATTTGAGATGTGTCCCGACTGCCGCGCGGAATATGAAAATCCGGAAAACCGCAGATTTCACGCACAGCCGAATGCATGTCCGAAATGCGGACCCCAGCTTCAGCTCTGGGATGCAAATGGAAAACTGACTGCGGAAAAACATGATTCTTTATTACAAGCGGCAAATGCAATTGAATCAGGGAAAATTGTCGCCGTAAAAGGCATAGGCGGATTTCATCTAATAACCGATGCACGCAGTGACGAATCGGTCAATCTTCTGCGCGAAAAAAAACATCGCGAAGAAAAGCCTCTGGCGCTCATGTTCCCGTACCTGGAAATGATTAAACAGGTCTGTATAGTGAGCGAAATGGAAGAGCGGCTGCTGCTATCGCCCGAATCGCCGATAGTTTTGATCGAGCAGAAAAATGAAATTCAGAATCCGCAGTTAAAAATTGCAGCATCGGCAGCTCCCGGCAATCCATATCTCGGATGCATACTTCCATATTCACCGCTTCATCATATACTAATGAATCAGCTTGGATTTCCTGTTATAGCAACAAGCGGCAATTTATCCGATGAACCGATTTGTACGGATGAGCATGAGGCGGTCAGGCGCCTTAAAGGCATTGCCGATTTATTTCTTGTTCACAACAGGCCTATAGTGCGTCATGTAGATGATTCAATAGTGCGGATAATTCTCGGCAGGGAGCTTGTGATGCGTCGTGCAAGAGGATATGCACCCCTGCCAATTACAATTAAAACTCATAATACCGCGCCCCTGCTTGCAGTCGGCGCTCATTTAAAGAATACGATAGCAATTACATCCGGATCGAATGTTTTTATTTCACAGCACATAGGCGACCTGGAGACAAAGGAATCGCTGGATGCTTTTCACCATGTCATCGATGATTTTAAGTCGATGTACAATTGTAATCCTGCAGGCGTTGTCTGCGATCTTCATCCAGATTATCTTTCATCAAAGTACGCACGGACTGCCGGCGTTCCGTTTACCGAGGTTCAGCATCATCATGCTCACATCGCTTCTTGTATGGCTGAGAACCAGATTGAAGGTGGAGTGCTCGGAGTTTCGTGGGACGGAACCGGCTTCGGACTTGACGGTACGATCTGGGGCGGGGAATTTCTACTGGCCGACAGAGCATTGTTTGAACGCGCAGCTTCTTTCCGCCCCTTCGGACTTCCCGGCGGAGAAAAAGCCATTAAAGAACCGCGGCGAACAGCTCTGGGTATGTTATACGAACTGTATGACGATGAAATATTCGAGAGACAGGAAATACCTGTACTGCAGGCATTTACAACAGAGGAACTCGAGCTTGTTAAACAAATGTTAGTAAAGAAAGTAAATACTCCGGTTACAACAAGTGCCGGAAGAATTTTTGACGCCGTTGCATCTCTGACTGGCTTGCGGCATAAATTAAATTATGAAGGCCAAGCAGCGATGGAACTGGAATTTCTTGCTCATGGAATTAATATCGAAAGGCACTATCCTTTTACGATAGAAGAAATGCCTTCCGGCAAATCGATCGACTGGCGGGCAATTATTGAAGAAGTTTTAATTGATCTAAAAAATGATATCGGCCTTCCGGTAATTTCTGCAAAATTTCATAACACGCTTGTAGAAATAATTGTTATGGTAGCAAAAAGGATAGGCCGGGAACGAATTGTACTGTCAGGCGGGTGTTTCCAGAACCGGTATCTTACAGAACGGGTTGTTAAACGGCTGCTGGAAGAAAAATTCCGGCCGTATTGGCATCAGAGAGTTCCGCCTAATGACGGAGGAATTGCATTGGGGCAGATAGCTGCTGCTGTTGGTTTGCAGAGACAAGCCCGCCTTGATGATTAACGCGGAAATTAAGAAATTACATACATAAAGGAGATTCTTATGTGCCTTGCAATTCCGGGAAAAGTTGAAGAAATAGATACAGCCGCCTCGCCTTTAATGGGCAAAGTGAATTTCGGCGGCATAAAAAAAGAAGTATGCCTCGAACTTGTTCCGGATGTCAAGGTCGGCGAATATGTTATTGTGCATGTAGGTTTTGCAATAAACACTATGGATGAATCCGAAGCCCTCGAGACAATAAGACTGCTGAAGGAGATGGAAGAATCTGAAGAATAAGGATCATCGGAACAGAAAAGAGTATTAGGATAATATGAGATTCATTGACGAATTCAGGGACGGTAAAGCGGCCTCGGCATATATCGGGCGTATTCACGCCGCATGCAAGCATCCATGGACAATAATGGAAATATGCGGCGGGCAGACACACACAATAGTTAAGTCAGGTATTGACAATCTGCTCCCTCCATCAATTACGCTTGTTCACGGTCCGGGCTGCCCGGTATGCGTCACTCCGCTTGAAATTATCGACAAGGCAATTGCCATCGCCTCCCGGCCGGATGTAATATTCACATCTTTCGGTGATATGCTTCGTGTTCCCGGATCTGAAAAAGATCTTCTGACTGTAAAATCTGAAGGGGGAGACGTACGTATTGTATATTCACCCCTTGATGCGGTAAAAATTGCACAGCAGAATCCGGATAAAAAAATCGTATTCTTTGCGGTCGGTTTCGAGACAACGGCGCCGGCTAATGCAATGTCCGTTCTGCACGCATCGAGACTGGGATTAAATAATTATTCGATTCTATGTTCACACGTACTTGTACCCCCGGCAATGGAGGCCATTCTTTCATCTCCGGAGAACCGTGTGCAGGGATTTCTCGCTGCAGGACATGTCTGCACAGTTATGGGTTACGAAGAGTACATACCTATGACTGCAAAATATCATGTTCCTATTGTAATAACCGGATTCGAACCGGTCGATATTCTTCAGGGTATTTTAATGACAGTGCAGCAGCTTGAAAAAGGTGTTTGGACAGTAGAGAATCAATATTCGCGATCCGTCAAACGGGAAGGCAATATCCAGGCAATCGAATTAATGAATAAAATATTCCAGGTTACCGATCGTGCCTGGCGCGGTATTGGAACAATACCCAAAAGCGGTTACAGGATAAAAGAAGAGTATTCAAAGTACGATGCCGAAAAAGTGTTTAATGTCTCGGCGATCCGCACGCATGAATCACCGCTGTGCATAGCAGGACAGGTTATGCAGGGACTGAAGAAACCGCTGGATTGCCCGGCATTCGGCACCAGATGCACGCCGGAACATCCGCTCGGCGCGCCGATGGTCTCTTCCGAAGGAGCCTGTGCAGCTTATTTTCATTATGGAAAATTGAACCGCTGAAAAAGATATAATGTATTATATTGTAAAGAAATTCTGATCCTTACGAAAGGATACGGCATATGAAGAATGCGCCACATGGCCGAACGATACCCTGGTTTCTGATTGATGTATTCATATTCCTGGTTCTATGCATTCTTATAACCGGATATATTCTGTATCAGTCACAGCAAAAACGTCTTAAATCTGAAGCAGAAAATTATCTTGCCGCCATAGGAGACTTAAAAGTAAACCAGATAATTCAATGGCGTTCTGATCGGATAGCGGACGGGCGGCTTTTTCTTAATAATCCTCCTCTCTTAAAAACAGTGGAAGGACTATTAAAATCGCCGCATAACAAAGCGCGAAAGCAGGATCTTTTGAAGGTAATGGAATCATTTAATCTGAAATCCGGATATGAATCCAGCGTTCTCCTTAATTCAAAAGGAAAAGTTCTGCTTGCACATTCTGACTACGGGGATTCGATCGGCGGGCAGGCAATGTCCCTGTTTAATGAATCTGTTAATAAAAGAGAAATCATACTCTCTGATTTACATCAATCGGGACCATTTCCTTTTATTCACATGGATTTGATGATTCCGCTTTTTTCACAGTCGCCGTACGACAGCTCCCTCTTGGGCGCATTTATGCTCAGGATAGATCCGAGAGTAATGCTTTTCCAGTTGATTGAAACCTGGCCCACACCGAGCCGCACATCGGAGACGGTACTTATCAAACAGGAAGGCGACAGCATCACCTATATTAATGAAGTCCGTCATAAAAAGAGCACACCATCAGCATTACGCATGCCTCTTTCGCGCACACAACTCCCCGCTGTAATGGCTGTCCAGGGCAGAGAAGGAGTCGTTGAAGGTATTGATTACAGGGGAGTTCCGGTTCTTGCAGCAATCAGGCATATTCAGGATTCGCCCTGGTATATGATAGCCAAGATAGATCAGGATGAGATTTATGAACCTCTTAATTCGCTGGCATGGAATGTAATTCTGGTAATGCTGCTTCTTATTCTTTTAGCCGGCGGTTTTGTCGGTCTTTGGTGGAGAAATCAGAGAGCAAAATTTTACCGCGAAAGATATAACCAGGAAATGGAACGGCAGGCACTTATTAAGCATTTCGACCACATAATAAAATATGCCAATGACAGTATACTTTTAGTGGATATGAGCGGGAGAATTATTGAGGTTAATGATCAAGCCTGCCGTATGTACGGATATTCAAGGGAAGAAATGCTTCATCTGCACATCAGCGACATCCGCTCACAAAAAGACAGTCATCATGACGATAGAGAATTAAAACAAGTTGAAGAGCGCATCGGACTGGTATACGAAGCCGAACATTTGCGCAAAGACGGCACGATTTTCCCCGTTGAAATAAGCTCAAGATTTATCAAAATCGAAGAAAAAAGATTTTACCAGAGTATCATTCGTGATATTACTGAACGCAAGAAAAACGAAAAATTACTGCAGTCGGCAAAAGAATACGCTGAAAATCTTATCCAGACTGCAAATACGATAGTTATCGGACTGAATTCTGAAGGCAATATTACAATTTTCAATCATGCAGCAGAAGAATTAACAGGTTATACTAAAAGTGAATTAGAGAACAGAGGCTGGTTTGAAGTGCTGGTTCCTAAAGACCGCTACCCTGAAGTATGGGAGGAGTTTAACCGTCTGATAAAGGGAGGCATACCGAAGCATTTTGAGAATCCAATCCTGACTAAGGACGGCAAGGAAAGAAATATTATCTGGAGCAACAGCAATATTTATGAACAAAACCGCATCGTGGGAACAATTTCTTACGGACTTGACATAACGGAACGCAAAGAATCCATTGAAGCGATAAAAAAAAGCGAGCAGAGATTTAAGAATCTATCAGATTTACTGCCGCAGACGGTTTTTGAAACAGATGAAAAAGGAAATCTGACTTTCGTAAATCGCCAGGGGTTTAAAACTTTCGGTTATCCTGATAACTATGATGTTAAGCAGTTAAATATCCTGCAAATAATTGTCCCTCAAGACAGGGACAAAGCAATAAAGAATATGCAAAGGAGGTTCAGCGGAGAAGAAATCGGGCCGCAGGAATATTTAGCGCTAAAAAAGGATGGAAGCACATTTTCGGTAATTTTGTATGCAAATAGAATTATACAGGAAAATAAAATTATCGGCTTGAGCGGGATAGTTATTGATATAGCGGAACGCAAACGTGCAGAAGAAGCTCTTCGTCTCAGCGAAGAGCGTTTCCGACGATTGGTAGAATCAGTTACTGATTATATTTACTCGGTAAAACTGGAGTCCGGGCATCCTGTTTACACAACCCATGCTCCCGCGTGTGTTTCTGTAACAGGCTATACAGCAGAAGAATATGCCGGCGATCCCAATTTGTGGTATAGAATGATCTATGAAAACGATAAAACGCTTGTTGAAGAACTGACAAAAAAAATTCTTTCCGGCCTTGACGTTCTGCCTATTGAACACCGGATTGTGCATAAGAACGGCTCCATACGCTGGATTAAAAATACGCCTGTTCTCAAGCGCGACAGCAAGGGAACACTTATAGCTTACGATGGTTTGATAGAAGATATAACTATGCAAAAGCAGGCAGACGAGGCCCTGCGGGAAAGCGAAGAGACAGCACAGGCACTTCTAAATTCAACCAAAGAAGCCGCCTATTTAATAGATACTGATCAACGAATTATTGCCGTAAACGAAGCGGGCGCACAAAGGTTTGGCAGGAGTATAGTTGAATTGATAGGTTTACGCATTGCGGATCTGCTGCCGCCTGAACTTGCAGCACTAAGAAACGCCATTTTTAAAAAAATCATTGAGATGGGCAAACCAATCCACTTTCAGGACGTCCAATCGGGGATGCACCTGGAGAATTCCGGTTATCCGATAACGGACGCGCAGGGTAAAGTGATAAGAATTGCATTCTATTCAAACGACATCACCGAGCGCATTAAATCTGAAGAGGCAATACGTCAAGAGCGCAATCTTTTAAGAACGTTAATAGACAACTTGCCTGACGGTATTTATGTGAAAGACAGGCAGTGCCGAAAGACCATCGCCAATCCGTCCGATGTACGCAATTCCGGCCGCAGATCAGAGTCCGAAGTAATCGGCAAAGACGATTTTGATCTTTATTCAAAAGAGATGGCGGCGGGATTTTTTGCCGATGATCAAACGGTTCTGGAAACCGGGAAGCCCGTTATTAACAGAGAAGAATACGTGCTTGATGCTGAAGGCAAAAAACGCTGGCTGTTAACATCCAAACTGCCTCTACGTAATGAAAAAGGAGAGATAACAGGTCTGATCGGTATCGGGCGGGATATTACCGACCGCATACTTATTGAAAAAGATCTGCGTCAAAGTGAATCCCTCTTTAAAATGCTTGTCGAATCATCTCCTGTTGCCATTGCAGTGTTTGCAGGGCAATCAAAAAAACTTGAATATATCAGCGGCAGGTTTGCAGAGCTTTTCGGATATAAGATGGAGGATATTCCTTCCTTGGATGCATGGTGGCGGCGCGCATATCCAATTGAAGAATACCGTCAGCAGATTGAAATAAAATGGATAGAGAATTTTGTTAATGCCCAGCAGAAAAACGGAGTCACTGAACCGCTGGAATCTATTGTTACCTGCGAGGATGGATCCACAAAGTACATCGAATCCACATCTACATCAGTCGGTAATGATACTCTTGTATTCTTCACAGATCTCACTCAGCACCGGCAAGCACAGGAAGCACTACGGCAGACACATGCTTTTAATGAATTACTGATGCAGACAATGCCGTTCGGTATGGATATAGTCGATGAAGACGGAAAAATTTTGTTCATGAGCAAGGCGATGAAAGATATGCTTAAAGCCGACACCGTTAACTCCTGCTGTTGGATTGCATATAAGGACAATAAGCAGCAGTGCCCAAATTGCCCGCTGAGAGAAGGAATCAATTTCGGAAAACCGGAAACAATTGAAGTCGAAGGAATATTCAACGACAGGACATTCCAAATAAGCCATGTTGGAATGATGTACGAAGGCAGAAAAGCTATTCTGGAAGTCTTCCAGGATATTAC
>JAFGLB010000085.1 GCA_016928255.1 Bacteroidota bacterium | reverse complement strand
GCAGAAGAAATCGCGAAAAGACTGAAGGATTATATGGAAGCTGAAAAACCCTATCTGGATAATGATTTAACAATGCAAAAACTTGCCGAAGGTATAGATGTGTCGACTCATAATCTTTCGGAGGTAATAAATTCCAGATTCAATGTCTCATACTACGATTTTATAAATAATTACAGGGTGGAGGAATTTAAAAAACGCATTGCAGATCCTGCTAACGATAAGTATAATATTCTCAGTTTGGCTTTCGATTCCGGATTTAAATCCAAAGGATCTTTCAATTCGATATTCAAAAAAAGGACAGGTGTTACTCCATCCGACTATAAATCAAACCTGCGCGATAACTTTGTATAATCATAAGACTTTGCGCAAAATCCAGATTAAACCTGCAATTAAACCTACCGCAATAGTTATCCCCGTAACAACGACAGTCTTTGTAATCGATGATAGACCCCATTTTACATTAAAGTCCATTGGTACGTACTCAATACCGGATGTATCAGGAATGCCGGTGTTAAAATAACTTGCTAAAAGCTTTTCAGTTGATTTTTTCCGCAAGTAAAGCAGGTCGTTAACGTGGCCGAATTCCGAGAGAATGACCTGCTTTCCATTGCGTAAGTACGGCAGCAGATCCTGCGATGCGTATTGCGGCGGATCTGAAAAATCCAGACTCCCGCTCAACAGCAATGTTTCGACATCGCTCTCTCTCAAAATGCGCAGTTCTTCGGGAATTAACTGAAGCGGCATTTGCGTATAAAGCATGGGATTCCAGAGAATTGTATTTAAGGGAGAGCCCAGTACAGAATCATGATACTCTTCATACATGCGTATCTTTGAAGTATCAAGGTCGGCAGTGACAGCTTTTGATGCAAGCTCACCCCAGGTCATCATCGAAGGAAGAGTATAATCGTACCCCGCTGAAAGCAGTGCAAGCCCGCTGTAATCCCCCTGTTCTGCCTGAACAAATGCATCAAATACCAATGCGGCAGTATTACGATGGAACAATAGACAAAAAGCGACAGTTTTTACCTTGCCGGGACTGATAGAAAAGATGAGATATTTATCGGGCATATTCTTTAATACTCTCTTCATCGTTCCGATCAGATCGGGACAACGTGCAGACATGACAGAATCTTTTGACCAGAGCCGTGCGTACGTGTGCAGTTGTTGATCGACCATTCGGGGGTCCCACATACATCGGCCGGGCGGATTTACACCTATCATAATTGTACGATGAATGCTTTCCGGATGCATCAGGCCGTATAAATAAGCTACGCGTGTGCCGTAGCTTTCACTCTGCAGATTGACCTGCCGGTACTTCAGTGCGCGGCGAACTGCTTCGATATCTTCTATAGTCTGCGGTATAGTGTATCCATTCCAATCTATTCCTTCCTGTGCAAACCTCCTGGCACTTGCCTCCCAGGCTTTTGCTAGATTTCTCAGCGATTCCTCAATAAGAGGATCATCATTTTCTTTTAATGCATCTACAACTTCCGGGCAATCGAGTTTTACTGAACCGTCAACTCCTCTGTAGCCGACCATAACAAAATCATGTTCGGCCAGCAAGGTATCGAAAGGAATACAGTTTAAGTTGCTCTGGCCCGGGCCGCCGGCCAGGTAAAAAATCGGCTCAAGCAGTGCCGGTGAAAGTGAATGGATTCGTATGAAAGGAATGTGAATAAACCGTGATCCTGTACGATTTCTGTTCTCTGGAACTGTAATAGTGCCAAAATCAGCGGTGTATTCATTGGATCCTGTTTTAAAAACATCCTCCTGCATATTGAAAGCACCATCGGTGCCTGGTTCTTTCGGTTCGGGAAAATTGTATTTTCTTCCGCCGCATCCGGCAAGAAAGAGAATCATTACAGGTATTATAAATATCAGCAAACCGGGTCTTTTCATAAATAATTCCATGTATAACTAAAAAACTTAAAACTCGTATCTTATACCAAACACAGGCATCAGTCCCCACATAGTGTCTTCCACTATCCTGTCTTCCATTTCATTCCATGTATACGAAGCTATATTTTTCCTGTTATATGCGTTCCATAGGCTCAGGTACACGGTCAATGTTGTGGATTTGAAGTAATAACGTTTATCGACCCGGATATTCAGGGAGTGGAAATCCGGGTAACGGGCGCCGTTTATTTTGTTAACATCGAAGACCCCTTTGTGAGTTGTTTTGGAAGCTTGTTCATCGAACGGGGTGTAAGGAGCGCCGCCTGCATACAGCCATCTCAGACTGAATTCCCATTTCTCGTCGGGTTTATATCCACCCTCTATCGCAAAATTATATATATTCTCATAAATCCGGTTGTACTGCCTGCCGTCAAGTCCTGTATAATTCGATTCGTAATACGACCCGGATATCAGTCCGTACAAACCGTCAGCCATTTTTTTCTGAACGGTTGCTTCTATTCCCCGGCTGTGTGCTTTTCCTGTACTTACAAGATTTGCATGATTAAGGAATATTCCTTCAACAACTGCCTGATCGAATAGAAATTGACTCGGTTGTGTAGGATCCATAGGAAAATTCATATACTCTTTGTTATATAATTCCACGGTCAGCTTCGTACTTTCTGTAAGAAGTCGGCTGAATGACAAAACGTAGTGATCGGCGCGCGGTGTTTTCAATTTGCGGAAACTGTTTTGCTGGGCGGCAATTATCCAGGGTATATTCTGATAGAAAATTCCGTATGATCCTGTTAATGATGTTATTTCATCAAAATTGTAGGAAAGAGAGATACGCGGAGATATTTTTGTTTCCTCATTGTATTCGTAATAATCGATCCGGGCTCCGGGTCTGATTGTTATTTGGTCTGTAAGCCGGTAAGTATAGTCTATAAACGAACCGCATTGAAGTGAATTAAGCGATTGGTTTAATATGAATACCGGAGTCTTATTGCCCAGCACATCCTGGTACTCATTGTAAAACTGGTTATAATCCATCAATATGTACTTTATATCCAGTCCGAAGTTGATCTTGTTTTTGCTGCTAATTATCAGGTGATTGGAATTTCGAAATTTTATTTCCTGTTCTACAGAGTGATTATCGAGCAGAAGTTTTTTATCTTTCGTTTGTAAGTATTTTACACCGGTATTTGAATAAGTGTGAGCAATTGAAGTCTCTGAAAATCCGCTTTTTCCCCACAGCCATTGCCAGGATATTCCGCCTGTATTAAAATATGAGCCGTACTCGGGATATATATTAATATTTTTCATGTCTATTGCATCTTGCTGATCCATAACCTGTTTGTCGTCTGAAAACACATCTATTAATGATAATTTATGCTCGTCTGAGATGTTATAAACGATCTTAGTCATTATATCACTGTAAGTGGGTGTTCCGACTGTAGTTCCCATAAAATCTAAAATCAGATCCAGATAGCTTCTTCGTGCTGAAAGTAAATATGAACCCTGCCCTCCGCTAATTGGTCCTTCTATCATACCGCCAAATCCGGACATATTCATATCAAGCTGAATGTCTGTTGTAGTCCGGTTACCTTCTCGGAGTTTTATTCCCAAGGTTGACGAAAGAGCGTTCCCATATGTTGCCGGAAAACCCCCGCAATTGAATTCGACATCTTCGACGAAATCGACGTTCAGGATTCCAATTGGGCCTTCTGTAGATCCCTGAATAGGGAAGTGGTTGATATTTGGAATCTCAATATTATCGATATAGAATACGTTTTCGACTGGACTTCCTCCTCGAACAATAAGAGAATTTTTTGTGTCGTTGATTTTAGCCAGAGAGGGCAGTCCGAATATGACTCTGCTGACGTCACCTAAGGCGCCGGGCGCTCGTCGTATCTCTTCGGATGAGAAGTTTATGGAACTCAATGATTTTGTCTGTATTTCCGGGAAATATCCCGCGGTCACTGTCGAACCGGAGACCTCTATTGAAGATGGCTGTAACTCGATGTTTACAAAAGTCTCTCTCTCCGTCCGAACAATAATATCAGTTTTAATGATTTTTTCGTAACCGATGTAATTGCATACCAATGAATAACTGCCGACGGGGACATTTTTTATCTCGAAATATCCTTTTTCGTCTGTGGATGTTCCTGTGTTTCGTTCTTTTAAAAATACCTGAGCTCCGACCAGGTCGAGTTTCGATTCGATGTCAATTACACGGCCTTTAATTATTCCTTTTGGCTGGTTGTTTTGGGAAAAAATGCAGATTGGTGAAAATAAAAAAAATAAGAAAAAGATATGCCTGATTGTTCTCATTATTAGTCTCACTATATATTTATTGGATGTAATTAAAAATTTTACAGAATTCATCTCTGGGTTTACGAGATTCTTTTAATAAACTACGAGGATTATTTGTTTTAAGTTACGAGGATTACGCGTGTTTTTCGTCTATTCCGATGGGATCAGACTACCTGACTGATTGGATAGGACGTTAAGAGTTTTTAAAACTTGAAAAAAAATGTAGAGACGTATAATTGTACGTCTCTACGTTGAGAATGTAAATATTCAGAACAATCCTGTAATTTTACCGTTGTCGTCAACATCTACGTTTTCGGCAGCAGGGACTGTTGGGAGGCCCGGCATTCGCATGATCTCGCCTGTAATTGGGATGACAAATCCGGCTCCGGCGGCTATTTCGATTTCTCTTATTGTAATGAGAAAATTTTCAGGCCTTCCGAGCAGTTTGGGATCATCCGAAAGCGAGTTTTGTGTTTTTGCCATGCAAATCGGCAGTTTATCGAGTCCCAGCTTCTTAATTTTTTCGAGATCTGCATTTGCTCTTGCAGTAAATTGCACAGCTTTTGCACCGTAAATATTTTTTGCGATTGTTTCGACTTTTTTTGGTATGTCCCAGTTCCAATCGTATGTAGGTTTATATCTGTCTTTGCAGTTTTTTGCTATGTCGCATACGATCTCTGCAAGCTCCATCGAACCCTCGCCGCCTTTGCCCCATACATCAGCGATCGAAGCCGGGACATCAATATATTTGCACCTGTCTTTAACTATATTCAATTCTTCATCGGTATCCGCGGCAAATCTGTTGATAGCTACTACCGGCTGGATTCCGAATGCAAGAAT
>JAFGLB010000084.1 GCA_016928255.1 Bacteroidota bacterium | reverse complement strand
GTTTCGTCCGGCGAATCGCCCATTCTGCGCTTTATAAACGGAATATTTTTTTGGACAGCTATTTGCGGATTCATCATATTAGGTTCAGCAAAGGCGATCTTCTTACCCGGTTTTAAAACGCGAAAAGCCTGGCTTAATGCTTTTTCAGTCCGGACATGATGCAGTACAGAACTTCCGATCACAGCATCAAAAACTGCATCTGGAAACGGCAGCGATTCGATATCGCCGATTTGAAATGTAATATTCGGATCTGACTCCTTCTTCGCTTCGGTTATCAGGTCGGGGGAGAGATCGACGGCAGTAAGAATCGCTCCCGCCGCGGCAATACGGCGTGAGAACATACCGGTGCCGCAGCCGAATTCCAGTACTTTCATACCCGGAATGATGGATGCGCGTTCAATCAGTAATTTTGTGCGGCGGCTGGCGCGCTCTATGCCGGCCGGTGTTCCCCATCCCCAGATTTCAATTGCATTCGGAGCAAGAAATTTGCCATGAGCACGTTCATGGTCTTTTCTCATCTCTGCTGAAGAGTTCATCGGAAGGCTTACCTCAGAACTTCCCTGATTGAATAGCTTTCGTCATTTCGTTCATGGCGCGAGATCATCTCACCAAGCAAACCGAGAGATACGAATTGAACGCCGATAATAATAAAGAGAAATCCGACCATGAAAAGCGGGCGATTGCTCAGAGAAGTGAGATCCATAAGCCACTGGATAGACAGGTAACCGTCGATTGCAACTCCAATAATAAATGAAATGATTCCCCATATGCCGAAAAGATGAAGCGGACGGCGAATATATTTTGCTGTAAAAAGAATTGTGAGCAAATCTAAAAATCCGCGGTAGAATTTGCCGATTGTATATTTCGAGCGGCCGTATTTTCGCGGATGATGGTGAACAGTTTTTTCTCCTACCCGGAATCCTGCCTGGTGTACAAGAATTGGAATATACCTGTAAAGATCGCCGTAAATTTTCAGCTCCTTAACCACTTCTTGACGGTATATTTTTAATCCGCAGTTCAGATCATGTATCCGCAGTCCGGTCAATTTGCTGGTCAGTGCATTAGCTATTCGCGACGGGATTGTGAAGACGGCGGAATCATGCCTTTTCTTTTTCCATCCGGAAACAAGATCGTAAGAACTGCCAAGCGCATCAATAAGCAGCGGAATTTCTTCAGGATCGTCCTGCAGGTCCGCATCCATAGTAATAATCAGTTCGCCTTTCGCTTCCTTGAATCCTGCCGAAAGAGCGGCCGACTTGCCGTAATTTCTTCTGAAACGGATTGCTTTAACAACACTTGGATTTTCACTGTGCAGAGCCGACAGGATCTTGAATGATTTGTCTGTACTTCCGTCGTCGATAAAAATAACTTCATAAGATTTACTTATTTTTCGCATCGTTTCTTTGATATGCGAAAATAATTCCATTAATGATTCTTCTTCATTCAGAAGCGGAATAACGAGGGAAATATAGGGAATCTGCGATTTGCCTGATTTTTTTTGTATAATT
This sequence comes from Bacteroidota bacterium, assembly GCA_016928255.1. Taxonomy (GTDB): domain Bacteria; phylum Bacteroidota; class Ignavibacteria; order UBA10030; family UBA10030; genus Fen-1298. The sequence goes on along the minus strand of JAFGLB010000084.1, from coordinate 8,890 downwards.
TTTGACATCAGCTGATCTGCCGGTCTTCGTAAGTTATTTCGTAAATAAAGTAACGCAAAAACGAGCAATATGCAAGAAACGAATCAACAGTGCTTATTATTTAACGGTGTGCGGGATGGAACGCTGTTCGAGTATGGTTTTCTCGTTATCCGGGACGGCTGTTATTACAAAAACTTCTTCTAATCTGACAAAATCCACCGCCGGAGTCATGGTGATGTATTTAAACATTGAACTTTTTTGATCATAAACCTCGCTGACAATTCCGATACGTATATTCGAAGGGAAAGTACCCCCGTATTCGGATGTGGTTATTACATCTCCTATTTTAACATCTCTCATTTTAGGAATGTTTTTTACAGTGAAATCTTTCCCGTTCCAGGCGACAATTCCGTCTACCCGGCTCCGCTGAATTTTTGCAGTGACACGGAAATCCGTATTAATAAGAATATTTACAACAGAATAATGCAATGAGACGGATGTAATAACGCCGACCAACCCGCCGTTGCTTACCACCGGCATACGTTCCTGAATGCCGTCAGTCAGGCCGATATCCAGCGTGAGCGTATTGCGAAGAAGAGAAAGGTTTTTATTAATAACACGTCCGGCAGTAAATTTATAGGGCATCTGACTTTTCATTTCCAGCATCTGGCGGAGGCGGATATTTTCCAGTTTTGCTTCACGAAGGCGCTGTGCTTCGTCCGCAAGTTCAATATTGATTCGCCTGAGTAATTCGTTTTCCGATTTAAGTCCGAAATATCCCGGAATAAAACTCAGTTTTTCCTGCATCACCCCAAAAACCACTGTTGAAATAGTCCGCACCTGTTTTATCTGCGGGTTGTCGTTAAATGCCATGAGAAGAAAGGAGATTATGACCAGTACGCTGAGAATTACATACTCGCGGAATTCATAAAGACTATCGTAAAGGCGTTGAAGCATGATAAGGACTATAGATTCCAGATGAGAGATAGAAGAAAAAAATTTACTGCCTCTTATCTATTATCTTTAATATCTTTTTCCCTTAAGTAGTACTTTTGAATAGTTCTCGATGTTTTCCATCACTTTTCCAGTACCTCGTACCACGGCAAGCAGAGGCTCTTCCGCGACGTGGACGGGCAGGTTGGTTTCGAGGCGCAGCCGTTCGTCAAGTCCTTTCAGCAAAGCACCGCCGCCGGTAAGCATAATGCCGCGATCCAGAATATCTGCTGAAAGTTCGGGAGGGGTGCGTTCCAGAGTAATTTTTACACCTTCGACAATTTGCGAAATCGGTTCATTGAGGGCTTCGCGGATTTCAACAGAACTGACTTCTGTTGTTTTCGGAATACCGTTTACAAGGTCCCGTCCTTTTACCTGAATGGTGATTTCTTCCCGGAGAGGCATAGCCGAGCCGACTTCGCATTTGATTGCCTCCGCGGTGCGTTCGCCTATGAGGATATTATGATTGCGTTTGAAGAATTGTATGATAGATTCGTTAATCTCGTCGCCTGCAACACGCCGCGATTCTTCATTGACAATTCCGGACAATGCAATGACTGCAATCTCCGTCGTACCGCCGCCGATATCCACAACCATATTGCCGACAGGCGCATCTACGTCCAGACCGACACCGATAGCTGCAGCCATAGGTTCAGCCAGCAGATGCACTTCTTTTGCTCCGGCGTGTTCCGCAGAATCCCGCACAGCGCGTTTTTCCACTTCCGTAATTCCGGAAGGTACCGATACGATTATCCGTCTGCTCGGCACCCAGCCTGCACTGATTTTTTTTATAAATTCACGCAGCATACCTTCGGCGATTTCAAAATCCGCTATTACTCCGTCCTTCATCGGGCGGATTGTACGGATATCTTTATGCGTGCGGCCGAGCATTTCACGTGCCTCGTTGCCTATAGCAATAATGCGCTTCGTGTTTCGGTCGAATGCTACGATGGATGGTTCATTTAGAATGATGCCTTTGCCTCTCATCCAGATAACCGTATTCGCAGTACCTAGATCGATGGCAAGATCGGCAGAAAATAATGAAAAGAGTCCCATGAGAATCCAATAACTAAATGTAAGAATGAATTAAAATATCAATTAATGTCTAAAATGTCTAATTCCTGTAAAAACCATTGCAATATTATTTTCATCGGCAGCTTTGATAACATCTTCATCGCGGACAGAGCCGCCGGGCTGAATTACGGCAGTAGCGCCTACTTTTACTGCCTCCATTAAACCGTCTGCAAACGGGAAAAAAGCATCGGATGACATTGCACAGCCATGGAGGTCGAATCCCGCCTCTGCGGCCTTCATTGCGGCTATTTTTGATGAATCGACGCGCGACATTTGTCCGGCACCGATACCCAGTGTACGGTCGGATAAGGCATAAATAATGGCATTGGACTTTACATGCTTTACAACGCGCCAGGCAAACAACAATGCCTGCATCTCTTCATCGGTCGGATGCCGCTTGGTAACGATTTTCAGATCGCTTTGATGAATCCGGTGCTGGTCCGGCTCCTGAACAAGCATACCGCCGGCAACAGTGCGGATACTCAATTCGTTTATCTTGCGAAGGTTGGATTTTTGCTTCATCAGCCGGCGGTCTTTTTTCTTTGTCATAAATTCCAGAACACCTTTTTCGTATTCGGGCGCAATTACGACTTCCGTAAAAATCTCGTTTATAGCTTCTGCAGTAGAACGGTCGAGCGGGCGGTTTACGCAAATTATTCCGCCGTATGCCGACTTTGTATCGGTGGCAAATGCCTTTTTATAAGCATCGGTAAGAATACTGCCGGAGGCGACACCGCAGGGATTGTTGTGCTTTACAATCACAACCGTCGGTTCATCAAATTCGGCGCACAGCAGTGCCGCGGCGTTGATATCCAGAATATTATTATAAGAAAGTTCTTTACCATGCAGTTTTTCGAAATGCTCGCCGAATTTTCCATAAAGCGCAGCAGATTGATGCGGATTTTCACCGTAACGCATTTGCTGCTGTTTTGCCATGGAAAGAGTTATTGAATCCGGCAGAGTACTCTGCGGTGTTAATCCGGCAAGATACGAAGCAATGACAGAATCATAGTGAGCGGTGTGCTGAAATGCGCGGCATGCAAGCTTGAAGCGGGTTTGTATGGTTAGTGCGCCGCCGTTTTCGCGCATCTCTTCCATTACAATGCCGTATAAATCCGGATTTACAACTATAGCCGTATGCCTGAAGTTCTTGGCAGATGAACGCACCATTGCCGGCCCGCCAATATCTATCTGCTCAATTGCCGAGTCCAGCTTTACGTCCTCGGAAGATATTGTCTGTTCAAAAGGATACAGGTTTACGACTACAAGATCGATGGGCTCGATATTATGTTTTTTTATTTGTTCGCAGTGATCAGGATTGTCCAGTACAGCAAGAATGCCGCCATGAATTGCCGGATGCAGGGTCTTCACACGGCCGTCGAGAATTTCCGGAAAGCCGGTCACTTCAGAAACGGATTTTACTTCTATACCGGCATTTTTTAATGCGGTATATGTTCCTCCAGTGGAAATTATTTCAATACTGAATTCCTTCAGAGCTTTTGCGAATTCTATAATTCCTTTTTTATCCGATACGCTTATCAGAGCGCGAAGGATTTTTAACGGTGAAACCTGGCCTGATGAAGCAGGTTTCGAAAAAGGATCCAGAATTATGACGTTATCCAAGCCTTTTTCCCTTCAATTTTTATTTTTCCTAGTATAAAAGCTTTTATTGCCTGTGGAAAAATTTCATGTTCAATTTTTAATACTTTTGCAGCGAGCGAACCAGGTGTGTCTTCCTTTGAGATTTCAACGGTCTTTTGCATAATTACCTGGCCATGATCGTACTCTTCATCCACAAAATGAACGGTTGCGCCTGAAATTTTCATGCCGCTCTCGATAACAGCTTCATGCACGTGGTGACCGTACATTCCTGCTCCTCCGAAAAACGGAAGCAACGCAGGATGTATGTTCAGAATCCGATTTTTATATCGTCGTATCACCTGAGTGGGAATTTTTTTTAAATACCCTGCAAGTGCAATTAACTCCACCCGCTGAGTAGAAAGTACATTCAGCATAGCTTCAGCCAGCGCATCTTCCGACGGAAACATTTTTTGTGATAAGTGACTTGTCTGGATATTATTAGCCCGTGCAGTATCAAGAGCGGCGGCATCGGACCTGTCGCTTATAAGCACGGTAACCCGTGCAGGGAGAAAGCCGGTATTAATTGAGTTAAGAATTGCCTGAAAATTAGTACCGCGCCCTGAAGCGAAAATTGCAATATTCATTCTAAATATACCAGAGTTAGCATCTCACATTAACAAAGAAATGTAGTGAGAAGTTGAAGGAGAATCAATTAAAACAGGAAAAAACACGGGGAATAAAAAAAACCATAATGTGCAAAAAATTCTGAACACCGGGGCCTTGTTAAAATGACCGGGAAAGAACTTTTTGTCTATGCCGATTATTCATATCTCAGGGCATCGATCGGATTGAGCATAGCTGCTTTCCTGGCCGGATAAAAACCGAAAAAGACACCGATTGCGATGGAAAATCCGAATGAAAGAATAATCGAAAAAGCCGTGATAAATGTAGGCCATTTGGCTATTGATGAGATGATATTCGAACCGACTACACCCAGTATAATTCCGGTTATCCCGCCGAGCAGGCTTAAAACGAGCGCTTCAACAAGGAATTGTGTCAATATGTCCCTGGCTCGCGCTCCAATAGACATACGTATCCCAATCTCACGCGTCCTTTCAGTAACGGAAACAAGCATGATATTCATTATGCCGATGCCGCCTACAAGCAGGGAGATGGAAGCAATACTTGCCAGAAGTATGGTAAGCACCTGAGTGGTCTCTGTTGCCGTCGATGCCAGGTCTGTCTGATTTCTGATTGTAAAATCATCTTCTTCGTAAGGCTGTATTTTATGCCTGACACGCAGAAGCTCGGATATTTGTGACTGTGCCGCAGAAAGTTCGTTTAGACTCGCAGCCGATACAAGTATGTATCTTAAATTCTGAAAATGTGAAAGCCGCCGTATAACGGTGGTATAAGGGGCAAGGATAACATCATCCTGATCCTGTCCCATTGCGTTCTGCCCCTTTTTTGTCAGGACACCGATGACTTTAAAAGGTACGTTGCGGATACGGATTGTCTGATCGACGGGACTCGCATCAGGAAAAAGATTCTCGGCAACTGTTCTGCCGAGTACACAGACTTTTGCAGCTGCCTTAATATCCTGCTCGGTAAAAAATTCCCCGTACTCCATCGGCCATTGGCGGATTTCCAGATAATCCGTACCTGTTCCTTGAATGCTCGTGGCCCAGTTTGAGTTACCCGCGATAACCTGCCCGCCTGCGAAAGCTCCCGGCGAAACGTACAGTACTGCAGAACATTCTCTCGATATTGCTATTGCATCATCTTCTGTAAGCGATACTGCCGATCCGGCTCCGCTTCTAACGCCTCCCTGCTGCTGAGCACCAGGATAAATCATTAATACATTCGTTCCAAGCGATGCGATTTGCTGTTTTACAGAATACTCCGCTCCCTGTCCTATTGCGAGCATTGCTATAACGGCGGCGACACCGATTATTATGCCGAGCATTGTGAGAAAAGATCTCATCTTGTTTCGTTGTAATGCTCTCAATGCCGATAGAAATATATTCAGCAGTTTCATGCCGCTTCATCCTCCTCGTCGTCGATCAATGGCATATTTTTTATGACTTCCGATGCGGATTTCTGTTTAGTATTTATTTTATCCGATTTTATTTTGCCGTCGCGGAAGACAATGTGGCGCTTGGCAAAATCAGCAATATCAGGTTCGTGTGTAACAAGGATTATTGTTATTCCGTTGTTGTTTAATTCCTGAAAAATTCCCATCACTTCAACGCTTGTTCTGCTGTCCAGATTGCCGGTGGGTTCATCTGCAAGAATAATGCTCGGATTATTTACCAGAGACCTTGCAATTGCAACACGCTGCTGCTGGCCGCCGGAGAGTTGATTGGGAAAATGATGAATTCTGTCGCCGAGCCCGACTTTTTCAAGCGCTTCTATTGCTTTTTCTTTTCTAGTTCTTGTATTTGTATCACTATAAAACAATGGCAGTTCCACATTCTCCAGTGCAGATGTGCGTGAAATAAGATTAAAACCCTGGAAAACAAATCCGATTTTTTTATTTCGTATCATGGCAAGCTCATCTCTGGATAACTTGCCGACGTCGATCCCTTCCAGTAAATACGATCCTTTTGTCGGTATATCGAGGCATCCAAGTATATTCATGAAAGTGGATTTTCCGGAACCCGAAGCTCCCATAATTGCTGCGAACTCGCCTCTTGATACTTCTGCCGAAATTCCTCTAAGTGCATGCACATCGATCTCGCCGAGTTTATACACTTTCGTCAGGTGCTCTATATGAATTAGAGTTTCGTTTATATCCGGCGATGTGGTAATACTGCGCATCATCTGAAACCGCCTCCGCGTCGCTGTTGGCTTGAACCGGAGAGAGGACTTGCTACCTGTCCGGTTTCGGAATTATTGTTTATCGTTGCACCAAGAACTACTTTATCACCCGATTTTAATTTTTCCGATATAATCTGTGTGTATCTTCCGTCATTTAATCTAGTACGCACGGATATGGATTCAAGTTTTCCATTCGATTTCAATATCCATAATCTGCCCCTTCCTGATTGATGCGACGGTTCATATGCATTCTTTTGGTACTCCGGGAAATTGGATGTTATACCGTAGCTGTATGATTTTTTTTGTGCGGCGGGTTTTGTTTTATTCCCGTCTTCATTAGGACGACTCCAGTCGGGCCTGACACCACCGACTTTCTGAAGTTCTTTCAGTAATTGCTCAGGTGTTAGTTTCTTTCCGTGCGCTGCTTGAATCGAATCTCCAAGTGCTTTAAAGCGTGCTCTGCTGCTTTCTGAAAAATCTCCCATATTCCTGAAACTTCGGCCGCTGGAAGAATCTTTGCGAATCTGTACTGATCCTGTTGTATCTATAAGATCGCCCGGCGGCTGAAATCTTAAAGCGAGATTGGAGATTCTCATTACATTACTTGCGTTGGCGATCAGAATTTTTACATTTGCCGTCATTCCGGGCATAAGCTTCAGTTTGTCGTTATTCACATCAACGATCACAATATAATTGACCACGTTTTGAACTGACTGCGGTGCGAGCCTGATCTGTGAAACCGTGCCGGTGAAATTTTCTTCAGGGTAAGCATCAACCGTGAAAGTCGCTTTCTGTCCGGTGCTTACTTTGCCGATATCGGTTTCGTCGACCGTTGTTTCGACCTGCATTTTCTTTAAGTCGTTGGCGATCGTAAATAATGTCGGAGAAGAAAAACTTGCTGCAACTGTCTGTCCGATATTTACGGCGCGGTTGATGACGACTCCGTCAATTGGGGCATGAATATATGCATAAGCCAAATTAATTTTCGCCCTGTCGAGAGCTGCCTGTGCAGATTTTAGTGAAGCCTCATTTGATTCGTATGTAGTCAGTGAAGCATCATAATTTAATTGTGATTCGAGTCCGCGTTCGAGCAGAATTTTTACCCTGTCAAGGTTCCTTCTGCTGTCTGTATACTGGGCTCTTGCTCTTTCGAGATTTGCCTCGGCATCTTTTACGGATTGAATCAGGAAGGTAGAATCTATCTGAGCGATAAGCTGTCCTTTCTTCACAATCGAATTGAAGTCGGCATACAACCTTGCAACTATTCCGGAAACCTGAGTTCCAACTTCAACAGTTGTTACTGCATTGATAGTTCCTGTTGCAGTGACAAAGACCGTAATATCTCCCTGTGAAATCTCTTCGAATCTAAAACTGTATGTTTGGCCGCCGCTCCTGATGAAGACAAAATATATAATAATCAGTATCGCAGCAATCGCTGAAATCGAAATATAGATAGTTTTTTTCATTCAAAATTCCTGACAATATAAATAAAAGAATTGAATCGCTTACATAAATAAGAACGGTCAAATGCTGAAAAAGTTTTAACCTGCAATTAGTTAATAAATTAGTCTTACGACCATAAGTATCTAAAAAGGCTGTAAATTGGCAGTTTTATAGTGGAAGTCACATATATGATACAACTCGAAATGAGGGTTTGCAAATGGCGGCAGAAGAGATTATTTTTGGAGTGAAATATTCGCTGGATTATCGGACAGCCGGGAATCAATCAGGTAGTTTTCATTATTTTATTCATTTTCAGGAAAGCAGCTTTCTTTTTTGCATTACTGAAAAATGAAAACCGTGTTTTTAAGGAAAAGTAGACGTTTTTTTGATCGGTACGTTTATTGAACTGTAAAAAGTGCTTATTAATTGATATGCATGAACTTTCAGTTGCACAAAATATTATAGAGATAATACAGCAAAGCGTTCCTGAACGATCATGGAACCTGGTAAGAGCTGTGCGTGTTGAATTAGGAGCAATGGCAGGGATAGTTCCGGATTCTCTTAAATTCTCATTTGAAGCAATCACTGAAGAGTCGGCATTTCGCGGCACACAATTGATAATTGAATGCATTCCGTTCCGTATTCATTGCTGCAGCTGCAGCGCGGATACGGAAAATGAGGATGGGTTTGCTGTGTGCGGTGAATGCGGGAGTACAGAGGTTAAAATTTTAACAGGAACGGAACTGCGTATTAAAAATATTGAACTGGAAGAAACTGCCGAAGTATCATGAGTATTATTAAAGTCGAACGAAAAGTACTTGAGAAGAACGACGAACTTGCCGCACGCAACCGTAATGTGTTTCGTCAGAATGGTACGTTTGTGATCAACATGGTAAGTTCACCCGGCTCGGGTAAGACAAGTATTCTTGAACGAACGATTGAAAATCTGAAAGACAGTCTTCGAATAACTGTAATAGAAGGCGATGTTCAGACCGATCTG
>JAFGLB010000083.1 GCA_016928255.1 Bacteroidota bacterium | reverse complement strand
TTGTATTCCCAATAATAGAATTATTTTTTATAATTCGTTTTTCTTGAAGCTAAATTTATTTTACAAGCAATGTTTTGATCGTTTATGGCTTTCCCGGGCTAGTTTTCACACGGTGTGTCTGCTTGGGAGCGTAATTTCATATGTAGAGGCAATTCATAAATTGCCCCTACGGGATGAACAGCCGAGGATACAGAGTAGACAAAATCTGGAGTTGTTATTGAACTTGTTTTAACCGGGCACAATGCATTATGCCCCTACAAATGTAACTTTCGTAAAGTCCTCATTGCTTGAACTTGATAACTTTACGAAAGTGGCTTTTCCTGTTTCCTTCCCTTTTTTGAAAGGGGATGATTCAGTAAGGAGTTACAAATTTTTATAAACGCCGCAGGCGTTTCATATTTGTAATTACTCATCCATAAATTTACATACAACTCCGTAGGAGTTGAACACCTACGGTGTTCGTTAATTACTTGATACTCATTTCTACAAATATTAAACTCCTACGGAGCTGGAAAAATCTTTCTCTAAATGAGAGGATCAAGGAGAGGTTAATATAAATTGTCCGGCTGGTAATTGGACTCTACGAGAGCTTTTAGCATGCAGGCATAAAAACATATAGTGCCGAAGGGGGGACTCGAACCCCCACTCGGTTTGAGCCAAACTGGATTTTGAGTCCAGCGCGTCTACCAATTCCGCCACTTCGGCAGCTATAATATAAATATATCAAGGAATCGTTTTTGAAACAAGGCTTTTCTTCCTCCCTCTTCTTTGACTTTAGACGCATATTTGGATAAATTTATAGCAAGAGAGAAAAAAATGAACAACTGTATTTTTTGCCAAATAGTTACACGAAAAATACCTTCAGAAATCCTGTACGAAAACGAACATGTAATATCGATTCTCGATATTAATCCGATACATTTTGGACACGCGCTTGTATTTCCAAAAAAGCACTGCAGGGATTTCCTTGACCTGCCCGAAGAATCATATAAACACATTCTGCAGGCAGCTAATATTGTGACAAAAGCATTGGTCAAAAACCTGAATCTCGAAGGTTATAATCTTTTCTCTAATAACGGCTCTATAGCGGGACAGTCCGTATTTCACTTCCATCTGCATATAACACCGCGATATTCTGATGATAATATCAGATTTGTATTGAGGCTTAAGGAATATCCCGACGGCGAAATGAAACGCTACGGCGAAATTTTACGACATTACATTAATCAACAATCTGAAATGAAATAATATCGCAATGACAAATTCTGTTAGACTCACTCCACCTGCTGAAGGTGAATCAATATCCGTTAAAAACGAGAAACTTATTGTTCCCAATCATCCCATTATTCCGTTTATTGAAGGTGACGGCACCGGTCCGGATATATGGCGGGCGGCACAGCGTGTAATAGATTCCGCCGTTGAAAAAGCTTACGGCAAATCAAAGAAGATCGCATGGTTCGAAGTATATGCCGGCGAGAAAGCAAACGAAATCTACGGCCCAAATACCTGGCTGCCTGATGATACGATAGAAGCGTTTAAACAGTATCTTGTTGGTATCAAAGGACCTTTAACAACACCTATCGGAGGAGGAATACGTTCTTTGAATGTGGCACTCCGTCAGACTCTTGATCTGTACGTCTGCCTCCGTCCTGTCCGATGGTTTACGGGAGTCCCATCCCCCGTCAAACATCCGGAAAAAGTCGATATCGTTATCTTCCGTGAAAATACAGAAGATATTTATGCAGGGATCGAATATCAAAGCGGAACACCCGATGCACAAAAAGTTCTGGACTTTCTCGCCGGTGAATTTCCAAAACAATTTTCAAAAATCCGATTCGGCACAAAGAAAAGTTCCGAGGATTTTTGGAAATTGACTGATATTCACGACATATCCAGCGATATCACTGTAGGTATCGGTATCAAGCCCGTCAGTTATTCAGGAAGCATACGCCTTATTCAAAGCGCTATTAATTATGCAATTACAAATAACCGCAAAAGCGTTACTCTGGTTCATAAAGGGAATATTATGAAATTTACAGAAGGAGCTTTTCGCGATTGGGGTTACCAGGTAGCAAAACAGCAATTCGGTGCCGAAGAAATCAATGGGGGTCCATGGTGCCGCATTCCTGAAGGCAAACCCGGCGCTGGAATTGTAATAAAAGATGCTATTGCAGATATTACTCTTCAGCAGGTACTTACACGGCCTGAAGAATTTGATGTTATCGCAACATTAAATCTAAACGGTGATTATCTTTCAGATGCTCTTGCCGCTCAGGTCGGGGGAATCGGCATCGCTCCCGGCGGCAATATAAACTATATAACAGGCCATGCAATATTCGAAGCAACTCACGGCACTGCGCCAAAGTATGCAAATCTGGATAAAGTAAATCCGGGTTCTGTTATTCTCTCAGCCGAAATGATGCTTCGTTATATCGGCTGGACAAAAGCCGCCGACCTTATTATTAAGGGACTCGAGAATACAATAAAAGCTAAAACTGTGACTTACGATTTTGCCCGGCTTATGGAAGGAGCGCGGGAAGTAAGGTGTTCGGAATTCGGAGATGCGATTATTGGGAACATGGATAAATAATCCTGTTTCCTTAACTTTCTACATCTTTTATATAATACAACGAAGTAGTAGTAGGCTATTTTAAGATTCCCGATAGAAGTCCGTTCTGTTGCACAGAGCGTGATCTCGTCTCGTATTATCAAAACGAGACGGACA
>JAFGLB010000011.1 GCA_016928255.1 Bacteroidota bacterium | reverse complement strand
TGAACCCGCGACCCCTTGCACCCCAAGCAAGTGCGCTAGCCGGGCTGCGCCACGTCCCGAAGGAAATCTGATAATATTTAAATATAGTAATATGATTCCGGGGATGCAATCCAGATTTTTAAACAGACCTGATAATTATATCCTGCAAAAAAATCGGTAGCCGCAGGCTTCAGCCTGCGCAATTAAGCAATCCGAGAGTAATTTTTGAAAATATTCCTTGATAAGACTTAGAAGCCCTTCGAAAGTCTATCTTAATTTGTCGTCTAAGACCACTATTTGCATCGCTTGATTTTGAATTTGAAATAGGAGATATTGATTGCAGTTGGGGGGACGATTCCTTTGCCAGAATAAATTGTAGACAGAATCGATCTAATCATATATTAGGCGGCAATTGTATTTAGAAAATTTGAAATATGGAATTTTATTAATATTTGTCTCTTACACTTTTTGTTCATCTATTTCGTTGAGGGCAGAGGATAAAAGTGATTCTCAGACTCCCGAAAGCCTAATTACATTTGGAATTGGAAGTGGATATTTTGGGCCATCGCTTTATTCTGGCATATCTTATATTTCAAATAACAATTTATTTACCATCCGATATTGGAGAGCTGACGAATTCAGATTTAATGCAGAGGGACATTATGATGAACCGGCTTTGAATTGTAAAGAAATTGGCTTTCTTTACGGAAGAACTTATCAAAAAAAATATCTCATTTTAAGTTTATCTGCTGGTCTTGCTTATCTTGATGGAATTGATCGGGGAATGTTACTTTCTATTAAACAGTATGAACAAGTAACCATCTCAACAATCGGTGTTCCTTTCGAGGCAAAGTTTCGTTTCAGGTTTGGCTTTATTAGCTTGGGTGGTTCTTGGTATGGAGACTTGAACACAAAGAGATCTACTTTTGGTGCTTTATTTGAATTATCTTTTGGGATTTTATAGGAATATATTTCAATGTTTGTATATGCTCCAATAAAATATTGGTGGGATAAACCAATAGCTTGGATTGTTTACTGGCTTGCCGTTGCTGGATCAGTCATTTATGGAATAAGTATTATTTAGTGATCGCGCTGACTAACCACTTTAAAAAGGAAAAAGTTATCACCATCCTCCCGCACCGACAGCGCGGCTTCTCTGGAAGATATATTTAAGTGAGATAATCTGATATGAACTGACTTGCAAAACAAACCCCGGCTGCTCGGGGTCTTTGAATAACTAAAGATATCGGATTATACACGATATCATTTCTTTATCATATTTTTATGAATCCACCGGCCATTTGTTGAGGTCTCGTATAAAACATTCTTTTCAGAATCTCTGGTACTAAATTCCATTTTTCCTTTTCGGGTTATTTTTGATGAACTAACAGATTCAACTTCATTCAGCCATTTTGTGACCTGCTGGGGAGTAATGTTGTTCACTTTTACGGATTCTTTTTTTTCTGATATAGCTTCAATAGCGCAGGCTTCAAGTAATTTCGGCCACATTTTCTTAAATAAAAAATTATTGCTGTAAATATCCGCACTGTTTATCTCTCCATTTATAGCGAAAACAAATCCAATAATGTCCCGATCATCTTTAATTTGCTTGTTGATATTATTAATATATTCTTTAGTTAATACCGCGATCTCCTTGTTCTCGAGAGCCAATTGCAGACTCGAAGCAGATACGGCACTGTTTACCGTTGTTCCGACATTGCTGCTGAGTTTGTCCTGCACTTCTTTTACCTCTTCCCAGACTTTTTGCTGGGATTGTTCCTGCTTTGTTGCAAGCTTGAGTTTTTTTGAAGCTATACGTTTGCTGGAACTGTTAAACTGTCCAAGATCTTCTTTGCCGCGTTTTGACCAGCGCTGCTGTTCAACACAGAATGACGAAATTGGTATTTTACCTGACTTAGGGTTAACGACAAAATCATACTGTAAAACCCGGTCCTGTTTGCCCCCTTTAACTATATCGCCTTCCTGAATAAATATATAGTAGTTCGAAATATTCTCGACCTGCAGTTCATTGACTTCTTCCGTTTCATGTATGATGATTTTCTTCTGTTCAATAGCTTCTTTTAATGTCAGAAGATTATCTATTGAGTATGTATTTTGTCCGTGAATTAAGAATATTGACAGGTTTTCGTGTGTAATAGGTCCTGTAATGTTATGCTTTTGATTGGCACCCTGGACAACCAAGCTCAATAACAGCAGGCAGGGGATTAAGCAAAGAATGCAAACCGTTCTTCTGACCATTTTATCCTCCAATAATTAAATTTTGAGAAATTTATTCCTGCTATTTTACCGCCGGATTTTCATATTAGTTAATACCTCAGATCAGGAAAAAGTAAATGCTGTAAAACAGCCCTGAAGATTGCAGGGGAGTTATTTGTTAGAATACTTCGATTGGCAATATGTTCCCATTTTTTAACAGATGCGATACGGCTTTTTTTAAGTATAATTCAGCCTCTTTTTTATTACGGTTTGCCTGGCTGCAAAAAGATTGGAATTTTAGTTAAGGAATGGAATACTGCCGGTAAGAAAAGATCTCGCTATTGCTGACGGGATTTTACATTTAAATCTACTATTTCAATAGCAGCATCTTCTTCGTCTCAACAAAACGCTTACCTGGATTATCAAGCGACACGGCTTCAATCCTGTAGAAATACATTCCTGAAGAAACATTCGGATTCCAGATAACGGATTGAACTCCGGCTTGCTTTTCAATATTAACAAGATCCGCGACAACCTGCCCAAGAACATTATATACGATTAAGTGTACCCGGCTTCGTGTCGGAAGGCTATAATTAATCGTTGTAGCTGGATTAAAAGGATTCGGATAATTTTGTCTTAAGAAAAACGAATTTGGTGTATCGTCGCAAATATTTACTACATTAACATCATTGAATTCATAACAGCCAATATCTATTCTGTCGTTAATCACTCTCTCTTTACCGTCGTAATCTGTTTGTGGAATGTTTAATCCCGCCGTGTCAATAGTGCCTGAATTGATAGCGGGACTTTCCAGAGAAAGGTGAAAGTCATTAGCTGAAGTGTCTATAAATAACGGATCATCATAAATAATATTATTGCCATCAAATTGATCGGATAAAATGCAATGATCCGCGTATATTTTAGATGAATCGCTTGCCCGTAATGAATAACCAAGCGAATCATATTTCCATATTATTGAATTGGTTATATTAACCGTTGAATTTATAACACTTCGAAGACCGATATATTTGATATTATAGATAGTATTATTATAAATACGACCTTGAGCATTTTGGATAAAAAGATAAGCGTCTTCACAATTATATATTAAATCATTATAGCTCGAACAGGTAGATGATGCAACTTCAACAGCAAAAGAATTATCTCTAAATAAGTTGGCTTCCAAATATGCATCGGAATTGTTGAGAAGTTCTAAAAACCAGTATTGTTGACTAATCCTATATGTCTGACCTAAAAATTTATTTCGTTTTATAACGGGTTTTGCCGATAAACAGTATACGCAGGAACAATAGAATTCGTTGTTCTCAATTATCGGTTTAGAACCGGGTGCACAGTATATTGCTCTTATGCCTGAATAATTCGATGCGACTTTAAAAATGTTATTGGATATTATCGGACAAGAATTACTATCACAATAAATGCTTGTTGAACTATTCGTAAAGCAGTTATTGCGTATTGTCATGCTGTCGTTAGAACAGCAAATAGCACCTCTTTCACCTGAATAAGAACCGTTAACAATCGATGCCCTTGAAATTAAACATCGTCCCGTTGCTTCAGGAAAAAAGGCAATTTTGCTCCAATACTTTTTATAAATGCTGTTCTGTTGTATGTATATCGAATCAGAATCAGTACCTTCTAATATCAGAGTACCATAGACTAATATCGATTTTGATGTATTTATTTTTAATTTTGTTCCCGGATGGATTTTTAACTCTTTATCCTGAGGAACAATAATATCGTCTTCAATTATATATGGTGAATTATCTGCGAGTAAATCTCCGTATAAAGTGCCTGAAATCTTTGTACCGATAAAATTTGAATATTCAGATTCTTTAGCGCCTAAATCAGGAGCATAAGAATAAAAAACATAACCCTGATCTATCCCCCGGTCGATGCAAGGTGAGCTTGATTGTATATTGAAATCTAAATTTGACGGATCAACAAACAGAGGATCATCTATAATCTCGGAATTACCCGGTGATGGAACAAATGGCACCGGATCGCCAGTCCATCCACCCCAATACTCATAACCGTAATCACACTGCCAGATATCGTTATTAGAAATATTCAGGGCTATAGGAGCATTATGGTCAGTGGTATAAAAATATACAGCGGAATTGAAATTAACAAAGATGTTATTTGAGATATCGGTATAATTAGTTGTGCACTCTTCAAATTTTAGACATATATCGGAATTTACAGAATCTTGAATGTTATAAAATGTATTGTTTATAAAATGGCCGGTCGCAGAGTTTTTGAGCCGCACATAAAAATAATTAGGCAGTGTAGATATGAAAATGGTATGATGTATTTCTATTTCTTTATTTTCACCGTCTACTCCGATAGCTTCTCCGCGCAGGTCAATAATTGCACCATTGCCTTGAATACAGACTTTTTCGACATCCTGGATAAATCCGCCAGTATAGATTGAATCGTTTTGCAGTATTATTAATTTATTATATTCGCCAGAGGGTTGAGCATTGTTATACATTTCTTGCAGTGAAGAACTTCTTACTGGAAAAATGATAAGTAAATTGAATATTAATATTATTAAAAATATTCTCAACATTGGGTTAATAGTATACTTGGAAGGAACAAAATCGGGCCTTTATTTTAATACCATTTCTGTATTAATAAATTCAACGAAAGAAGCGCTTTACGTTGGAATATTGTTTGGCGATAGAGCCCTGATTTTCTTTAAAGGAAATTAAGTTTTATAGAATTAAAAAACAAGAACAATTATAGAAGCTATTTATATCTATAATTATTTGCTATAAAAAGCCCCATCGATGACAGGGTTTTAAACGTTACATTTTTTATAAATACTACCTAAGCAGCAACATCTTTTTCATAAGTTATGGTTTGCGTGACTGCGGAAGGCAGAGAAATTTAGTAGATGATTCCCGATAAGGAATTTTAGGAATTGTTCGAAATAATTCGATTTAATGTCTGCGTTAATATTAAAACTAAAAACCCCGCCATCTCTGACGGGGTTTATGGAGGAAAAAGGCATATTGTATAAGATATGTAGGTAATCTTTTAAAAATTATTTTGACGGTTCCGGCAGCTCCTTGAGCTCATTGTCTGGTGCAGTCAGTCCCTTTTCTTTCTGCATTCTCTTTCTACAGCGGCTGCAGAGATCGGTGATGTTTTTTAGTTCTCTTGCCTGTTGAACAGTCCCTTCGAAAATTTCAGTCGTTCTGTCCGTGTTTATATAACTGCAGTCTTTGTAAAGATGATAATGTGTACCTGATTTTGTCCAGTAGACAAAGTTACTGCCGGATAACGCTTCAACTTCCTGTATCTGCTGTGTGTATTGCTCCACAGAAGGCGGATTGAAATCGTACGATGTGATTCCGGCTATAAGCAGTGCTACGATCGCAACCGCACCGACAATCCCTTTTTGCTTGCCGCCCATGTTCTTGTTCGTAAAAATTAAAATAACAAGAGGCAGGAAAGCAATTATTGCTATAATTGTGCCCAGTTGATTCTGAACAAAAAACTTAAACTTGTCCTTTTCAGATGCTGGATCAAATCTGTTTGCTTTCTTCCACAGTAATGATCCGATTATTACCAGAATAAGATCCGCTGCGATCAGCACGATGAGCCACAGAGTGCTTACAGGAACTTGTTGAAGCATTAAAATTGCGCCGACCTCGCATCCTATGGCCAAGATCCACAGAATAATAGAATAAATTCGCAAACTCTTTGCTTTTCCTTCGCTCTTTTCGGTCGGAGTGAAAGTCCTGGGTTCGCCTGACGAACTTGATCCGCCTTCTACCCGTGTTACTTTTTTATTTGTTTTCTCATCAGACATGCTGTATCCTCCTTCATTTGTGTAGCATAATATAATATTTAAAAATTCAAAAAAACGTTTTAAATAATTGATTAATTGGCCTGAATATAAGGCCTCGGGATTGGAATACATCGTCTTTATTATATGCAGAAAGGGCTGGGGTTGTACGTATGATTACAACGGTATTTTATCGGTTCCGACAAAACAGTTTATTTCACAAAAATCCACTGTCCTTTTAAATAAAAAGCTCGTCAAGATCCGCTAATTGTTTGTCTATCTGTTTATAGACAACCGTGAAAGCTGTTGACACCAAAATGGCGGACAGGAGTAAATAAATTATGTTCCCTTTCATAGTAACCTCCGAAAATTTCAATTTTTTTATTGCCTGCTATAAATTCAATTTCAAAAAAAATATTGTATTGTCATTTTAAAATAAATCGGAAGAGAGATGATTTGCAGATAGGATAAACCTTACTACGCAAAAATCATATAGCCGGCTCGGCGTGATGTATTTTGAAAGGTCATATCATAAAAAAACCCCGCCTTTAACGGCGGGGTCTTTTACAGGAGCCTCTCGAAAACTTAAAATTATTAAGAATCCTTTTCGTTTGTTTTTGCTTTATGGGAATAGCTGCGCAGCCATCCGGGGCTCAGCGTGCCGGATCCGTTAAAGCTAAGGACAAAGTAGTCTTCTCCCGAAACGTTCCTTAGCGTAATTGAATTGCTGTATTTGCTGCCTCTTACAGGGAATTCCCATTTATAGAATACAGTGCTTTCCTCCGAAAAATTTATAGTCGGATTTCCGTATTTGGTATAAAACAGTTCATACATTTCTTCGATAAGTTCTGCTTTAGAATAGAACAGAAGATCGCTGGCTTCGAATTTCCCGTTTTGCGGCGATTCCATAAGTATACAGGTGTCAGCTTTATAAGCTCCCATTGAAAAACCTGTAAAGTAAAGATTATTATACTCGCACTGCTTTACGAATTTAACTCCCTGCTTCTGCAAAAGCAGTTTCTTTGCATTTTCCATCTTTGAGCCAAACGGAATATTCTGGAAGCCGTAGAGGGAATTTTGTGCAGTGGAGACATTTAAACAAAATATACTTGCTGCCATGCTTGGCAATAAAAAACGCGAAAAAAATTTCATCACTATATTCCTGCTTATTTAAAACATACTTTTATAAAAATCTGTATATAAAATTGCAATTTCGATTTTTATAAGATATCAGAAATTGGAGTATTAACAAGTAGGAAAAGTCTTATTAATGAATTTTCGGGAAATTTTTATATTTGGACTGAGAAGGGGGCATGGTTTGTGATTCATATCAAGCGTTTCTCGGATTATGCAGGCATTCTCCTGCACTTTGATGTTTGGTTCCTGCTGTATAGCGGAAAAGAATTTTTTTTGAATTATTCTTTCATCATTTAATATAGAGGATGAAAAGGTAAATATTCCGGGGAAAAGCCTGCTGAAAATATCTCTGTTTTTATAAAAAAAACTGCTTGGACTTTTTTTCTTGATTATATGTGTGTTTATAGCTATATTTTTAGATAGTCTGTTAGTTCCCTTACCATTTTTATGGCTTCCGGCTGAGCCGGAGTTCACGTGGTAGTTTTGTGGCTGAATTTCGGATAAATATCTCAAATCTCTCGGAAGGAATTCACGAGCATATCTTTGAAGCTGAACCTTCTAAGATTGGTCTGGACAAGCGGTTCGGAGGCACTGTAAGGGTTAAAGCTGTGCTCGATAAGAGCCTGCGTCAGATTTGCCTTAAGGCCGATATAACGGCTGAAGGGACATTTATTTGCGACCGATGCCTGGATGATTTTAAATGGCAGATTGCTGAAAGTTACTCGATGGTTTATTTTTTTAGCGACCGGTCTACTGTTGATTTGAAAAAAGATGAGGAAATTCAGGCTCTCTCGCCGGATACGAACTATATCGATCTGGATGAGGATGTACGGCAGTATATTCTTTTAGCTGTACCTCGGAAGCTTTTGTGCAGTGAAGACTGCCTGGGAATTTGTCCTATATGCGGAGTTAACAGAAACAACAAGAAATGCAGTTGTAAGAATCAGACTGCCGATTCGCGATGGGACGAGCTGAAGAAGTTGACTCATAACTAATATAAAACCGAAAAAGTGAATATTAAGGAAATGTATCATGCCTAATCCAAAACGACGACATTCGAAGACACGCGGGCGCAAGCGCCGGACCCATTACAAGGCATCGGCTCCGTCGACACAGGAATGCCCGAATTGCCACGAGCAAAAACTTCAGCATAGAGCATGTCCGCATTGCGGATTTTATAACGGCCGCTCTATTGTCACCCCGAAGGAAACCTAACTAATAGGATACGTTTTAGCACCGGGGCACCGGTCTCTGAAGCGAATCTCATGGAATCCCCTAAGAAATTACGTATCGCAATAGATGCAATGGGAGGGGACTATGCACCAGGGCGCGAAGTTGCCGGCGCCGTGGAAGCCCTCCGTACGTCGAATGCAAATATTGAAATTATTCTTGTCGGAGATGAACCGGCGATCCGCCGCCATCTTCAGGAATTAAATGCAAACGAGCTTCCCTGCAAAATTGTTCATGCTTCTCAGACCATATCGATGGCTGATTCGCCCACCGCTGCATTAAAACAAAAAAAGGATTCATCTCTGGCAGTCGGCATGCGGCTGCATCAGGAAGGGAAAGCAGATGCTTTTATCAGTGTAGGAAATACAGGAGCTGTCCTTTCAGCTGCAACACTTATTCTTGGACGCATTAAAGGCGTAAGCCGGCCTACAATCGGCGCATTTATTCCCGCAGAACACGGATATTGCCTGCTTTTGGATGCCGGTGCGAATGTCGACTGCCGTGAACAGCAGCTGTATGAGTTTGCGGTTATGGGAAGCATCTATGTGCAGCTGCTCTGGAAGAAAAAAAATCCGGCAGTAGCATTGCTGAATGTCGGAGAAGAAAAAAGCAAAGGCACGGAGTCCGTTGTTAAGGCATATAAACTTCTTTCGGCAAGCAAGCTGAACTTTATCGGCAATGTCGAGGGGCGCGATATTCTAAAGGCTAAAGCCGATATTGTTGTATGCGACGGCTTTGTCGGAAACAGCATTCTTAAATTCGGCGAAAGCGTTCCCGCGTTTTTAAAAAGCAAACTAAAACAATTTGCAGAAAAAGGACTTATCAATAAACTTGCCGTTGGCCTTGCATTATGGCCTCTTAAATCGTCTCTAAGCGATATGGATCCGAATAAGGAAGGCGGCGTGCCGATACTTGGAGTAAGGGGAGTTACCATAATAGGCCACGGGAGCTCGACTGCGGCGGGAATAAAAAATATGATAATGCGTGCTGTTGAAGTGGCACACACGCAGATAAACAAAGATATTGAAACAGCATTAGTGAACTCTATATAAAAGGAAAAAATGGAATTTCGAAGAGCGACAATTACGGCAGTCAGTCATTATGTACCTGAAAAAGTACTTACAAATCATGACCTTGAAAAGATGGTCGATACGAACGACGAATGGATCAGAACACGGACGGGTATTCGTGAACGACATATTCTTGATAAAGGAGGGACATCGGATTTAGCAGTAAAGGCGGCTCAAAAAGTACTGGCAAATCGCGGAATTAAAGCGGAAGAG
>JAFGLB010000082.1 GCA_016928255.1 Bacteroidota bacterium | reverse complement strand
GGAAAAGCAGGAAGCGATACTGGATTCATCCGCGCCGCTGGTAAAGCCAGGAGGACGGCTTGTATATGCAACGTGCACTCTGCTGAAACAGGAAAATGAAGATGTAATTAAAAGTTTTCTCGAAAGGCATCCCGAGTTTAAGTTAATTGAACCCGATAAGGACAACGCTGTAGTTGGAAGCATCGGATATGTTAATAATACTTCCTATATCAGGTTCTTTCCGCATATTCATAAAACTGATGGATTCTTCTGTGCCTTTCTTGCCAGGAACGAGTAGTAGGCTATTTTAAGATTCCCGATAGAAACATTCGGGAATGACACATTCCTTTTTTGTCATTCTCGCGGATTTTGCCAAAGGTATACCTTCGGCATAAGCGGGAATCTTAATATGGTTAACAAGGAAATTGAAATCAACTCATTACCCAGGAGTGGAGTTGATTGATTCTGCGGAGATGTTTTAATAATATTATATTTCAGTTAAATGCCGGAATTAGACTTTTTTTTTGGAATTGTAACTGTAATAGAAAGGATAATGCAATGAGATATACCTTATTCATTTTATTAATCGGTTTTATTTTTTCCGGCTGCTCGAAACCCAGCGCTGAAGAAATGTATAAAAAGGGTGAAGATGCACAAAGAGCCGAGCAATACGATAATGCATTAGCGGCTTATCAGGAATTGACTGCGGCATATCCCGACAGTACACGTACTCCGGAAGCCTGGTATGCCATCGGTATTATTTATCAGAATCATAAACAATCATATCACCAGGCCATTCAGGCTTACAGGCATCTTGTCGAAAAATACCCCGGTCATGCAACGTCGTCAAGCGCGTCGTTTCTTATCGGATTTATATACAATAACGAATTGAAAAATGTAGATTCTGCGCGCATTGCGTACGAGGATTTTTTGAAACGTTATCCGGATAACCAGCTGGCCGACGACGCAAAATTCGAATTAAGCAATCTGGGGAAAAGCGCGGGTGAGATTTTAGAAGAACACGGGAAGACAGATCAAACAAAACCCGTTGCTGCAAAAGGAAAAAAATGACGGCGTGCTTTGCATCTGGAAACCCTGTTGATAAATTGCTCCGTATATAATAGAGAAATCAATTATTGAATGAGTCTTTAAAATATCTTCAACCTGCTGTTGCAGCTCAACTGGCGAACATGGAATTACGCGCCCGTTTGGTTGTGGAAGGATTTATTACCGGCCTGCATAAAAGTCCGTACCACGGTTTCAGCGTTGAGTTTACCGAGCACCGTCAGTATATGCCCGGCGACGAGATCAAGCATATCGACTGGAAGGCCTACGGGAAAACGGATAGATTTTATATCAAGCAGTTTGAAGAAGAGACAAATTTAAAATCATATTTGCTTATCGATGCCAGCAGGTCGATGGATTATGCATCGAAAGGCAATATCAAGAAATTCGAATACGCGTCATATATAGCGGCTGCATTATCCTACTTGATGATAGAGCAGCGTGATGCCGTCGGATTGACTTTATTTGATGAAGCAGTGCGGATTTCGCTTCCGCCCCGTGCAACGCGGCCGTATTTAAAGGAATTGCTGAAAGAATTGGATAATGCGCGCCCTGCAAATAAAACAGGAATCGCGGCGGCATTGCATTTGATTGCCGAGCAGATCAAAAGGCGCGGCCTTGTCATTGTGCTCAGTGATTTCTTCGATAAACCCGAAACGGTGATGACGGCTTTGAAGCATTTCCGTCATAAAGGAAATGAAGTAATTGTTATGCAGGTGCTCGATCCGCTGGAACGATCCTTCGCTTTTGGAAGCGACGCGGTCTTTAAAGACCTGGAAACCCAGGAAGAAATAATGACACAGCCCTGGCATATACAAAAAGCATATCAGCAGTCAATGCATGATTTTCTTGAATTCTACAAGCGGCAGTGCAGAGATAACAATATGGATTATGTGTTATTGGATACCGGGACACCGTTTGATAAAGCAATATTTGAATACCTGAATAAACGAAAAAGAATGAATTGATTTAAAGGGATGTGCTGTTGAGCTGCCTGAAATTATGAATCATATCAAATTCACATCTATAAATATATCTTAATTTGGCTGACGATAAGATCATAGTTCGCGGAGCGCGGGTTCACAATCTAAAAAACATAGATGTGGATATTCCGCGCGATTCGCTGACAGTCATTACCGGACTTTCGGGATCCGGCAAGTCAAGCCTGGCTTTCGATACCATATACGCTGAAGGACAGCGGCGTTACGTGGAAAGTCTTTCTGCATACGCGCGGCAATTCCTTGACGTAATGGAACGGCCGGATGTGGATCTTATCGAAGGACTCAGTCCTTCCATCTCCATCGAACAAAAAACCGTCAGTACAAATCCACGCTCTACGGTCGGTACCATAACCGAAATATACGATTACCTGCGCCTGCTTTTTGCACGTGCAGGCACGCAATTCTGTTATTCATGCGGCAGGAAGGTACAGCGGCAGTCGGTTGATCAAATCATAGATACGATTTTAGAATATCCTTCAGGTGCAAAACTGCAGATACTCGCCCCGGTGGTTAAGGGCCGCAAGGGGCATTACCGGGAATTATTTGAAAATATAGTTAAAGACGGTTTTCTGCGGGTCCGTATTGACGGACAGGTAAAGCAGATAGAAAAGGGAATGAAGGCCGACCGCTATAAAATCCATACAATTGAAATAGTGGTCGATAGAATTGCTTTAAAAAAGGAAATGCGTTCCCGAATAGCAGATTCGGTCGAGGTTGCACTTCGGTTTGGCGGCGGCGTAATCATTGTTAATGACGGCGAGAAGGATCAGCTTTTCAGCCAGAAATCTTCCTGCCACGAATGCGGAATAAGTTATGAAGAGCTTGCTCCCAATTCTTTCTCTTTCAATACACCGGCAGGATACTGTCCGAAATGCCAGGGTCTCGGCGAGTTAAGGTCGTTCGATATGAGATTGATATTACCGGACGAAAATCTGTCGATTAACCGGGAAGGAATCGCACCTATGGGCAAGCCGCGTTCGACCTGGATGTTTAGTCAGATTCAGGCCGTAGCAAAAAAATACGGATTTGATTTCGACACGCCGATTAAAAAAATATCAAAAGAAGCGCGCGATGTTCTATTCAACGGATCCCGCGGCGAGAAAATGGACATAGAATACAAATACAGCACGGGAAAAGTTCATGTATACAGGCACCGTTTTGAGGGACTTCTTAAAATGCTGGAACGATGGTACGAAGACAGCTCCTCGAGTCAGGTGCGCGATTGGGTAGAATCGTTTATGGCTGCAAGTCCATGCGATGAGTGCAGGGGCGGGCGCCTTCGCAAGGAAAGCCTGGCAGTGCGTTTGGAAGATTTAAAAACAGGGAGGCAGTTAAACATTCATAATATAGTAAAACTATCGATAGCCAAATCAAAGCAGTTATTCGGCGAAATTGTCTTAATGCCGCGCCAGATGGAAATTTCTCGTCAGATATTGAAAGAAATCCGCCAGCGGCTTGATTTCCTTCTGAATGTCGGATTGGATTATCTCTCACTGGATCGCTCGGCGCGCACATTGTCGGGCGGAGAGGGGCAGCGTATCAGACTGGCAACGCAGATAGGAACGCAGCTTGTGGGTGTGCTTTATATTCTAGATGAACCGAGTATAGGCCTGCACCAGCGCGATAACATTAAACTTATCAATTCACTTAAATCCCTACGTGATCTCGGCAATACTGTCATTGTAGTGGAGCATGACAAAGAGATGATTGAAAGCGCCGATTATATAATTGATCTCGGGCCGCGGGCAGGAGAACATGGAGGAAAAGTTATCGTAACCGGAACACCCCGGCAGTTGATAAACGGAAGGAAAGATGGAAAGAAGAAGGCAGACGGCCAAGCGAGGGTGCAGGACTCGTTAACAGCCGCTTATCTTCAAGGAAAACATAAAATTGAAGTTCCTTCGTCCAGGCGGCAGGGTAACGGAAAAACACTTGTTGTTAAAGGCGCAACGGGCAACAATTTAAAAAGTCTTAATCTTCATGTTCGGCTCGGAACACTTGTTTGCATTACAGGTGTCAGTGGTTCAGGAAAATCCACAATTATTAACGAGACTCTTTTTCCAGTTCTTTCCAGGAAGTTTTATAAATCCAAACTTGTTCCGCTTCCGTATGAGTCCGTTGAAGGTATCCAGCATATTGACAAGATAATTGATATCGACCAGTCACCCATTGGGAGGACGCCTCGATCGAATCCTGCCACTTATACCGGACTTTTCACGCTTATCAGAGACCTATTTACAAAACTGCCCGAAGCTCAAATACGCGGATATAAAGCCGGGCGTTTCAGCTTTAACGTTAAAGGCGGCAGGTGTGAAAACTGCGAAGGCGATGGTGTGCGTAAAATTGAAATGAATTTTTTGCCGGACGTTTACGTTCTCTGCGATGTTTGTTTAGGCAAACGGTATAACAGGGAGACTCTTGAAGTACTTTATAAGAGTAAATCAATTGCTGACGTGTTGAATATGACTGTTGACGAGGCGATGGATTTATTCAGCGAACTTCCGCGCATTCAAAGGCATTTACAGACACTGCATGATGTCGGATTGGGTTATATACGGCTCGGCCAGCAGGCAACTACGTTATCGGGCGGCGAAGCACAGCGTGTTAAACTTTCTACAGAGCTTTCCAAGATCGGCACCGGAAAAACATTATATATTCTGGATGAGCCGACTACCGGTCTGCATTTTGAAGATATCCGCATGCTTCTGCTTGTTCTCAATAGACTTGTAGATAAAGGTAATACCGTCATTGTAATCGAACATAACCTGGATGTTATAAAGACTGCCGACTGGGTGATAGATCTGGGTCCGGAAGGAGGAGACAAAGGCGGTGAAATAGTTGCTGAGGGAACTCCGGAGCAGATAGCAAAGAATCATCGGTCGTATACAGGACAATATTTGAAAGAAACGCTTGGATTGAAATAACCGGCCGGCTGTAATTTTATTAGTACCTGCCCGCTGCTTTATTTTTTTGATACCCATGGATTTCCCCTGATAAAGAATCTCCATTGTTTTTCCAATCCTGATTTGATACCGATGCGGGAAGATTTACAGATTAATTTGGGCTGTATGAATTCTCCTTCGGTGATAATGATTTTGCTGTTAAGAAGATCCAGCCCGTTCTCTTTTTTTGTTATGCCGAATGCCTGACAGAATTTTGCAGGTCCGTTTGTGATTCCGATAAGAGATTTATGATCAAGAACCGATTTGCCTGCGGTACAAAGTCCTGCAAAACGTCTCTTTGTCATAATATCAATTCCTGTCAGCGGTTCGACGGCACGAATTAATACAGCTTCGCCGATACCTTCTTTGCCTGTGACCACATTTGCACAGAAGTGCATGCCATAAGTAAAGTATACATACAGATGCCCGCCTTTGCGGAACATTACGCTGTTTCGGATTGTTTTTCCGTGGAATGAATGTGAAGCAGGATCGTTATATTGATATGCTTCGACTTCGACAATTTTTGCGGCAAGTATATATTTACCTGTTCTGCGTATAAAATACTTGCCGAGAAGTTTCCGGGCAGCCCGAACAGTCGGCTGGAGATAGAAGGAGCGTGGTAATGGCTTCAATTATTGAAACTGCAAAATTCTGAATAAAAAATCAATTTATTGCTAAACCAAACAACGACAGCGGGAAATCAGTTTCCACTGTTATCCAGGCTGAACCGCTGTCTGTAGTTCTCAGTATTGTGCCGTTCATACCGGCAATTATTCCGCGTTGTTTATCGAAGAAATAGATAGATTGCAGGTCATTGGTATTACCGCTTTCAACCGGCGTCCATCTTGTACCGCCGTTTTGAGTGCGCAGGATTGTGCCCTCGACACCCGTAGCGAATCCGTTCAGTGCATCAATAAAGTAAACACTTAGTAATTCTTTTTCCGTTCCGCTTGCCTGAGCTTTCCAGGTAGCGCCTTTATCGGTGGATTGAAGAATTGTGCCTCCTCCTCCGACGGCTATAAAGCTTGATTTATCGACAGGTACGACAGCGGAAAGCCAGTTTGTTGTTCCGCTTTCACAGGCTGTCCATGAGACACCTTTGTCGGTAGTCATGATGATGGTACCCATAGCACCGACTGCGACTCCCGTCTCGTTGTCCGGGAACACAATATCGCGCAGGTGATTTACAGTGCCTGAAACGATTTTCGTCCATGTGGTTCCGCCGTTTGTTGTTCTGAGCATCGTGCCGTAATCGCCTATAACTATTCCGGAATCACTTCGTGTAAAGAAAGCGCAGGAGAGCGGGCGGGAAGTTGTGCTTGTCTGAAAATTCCATGTTGTTCCAGCATCGTCGGAGCGCAGAATCGTGCCGCCGTATCCGACAGCAATCAGGCTTGTAGTGTTTATATTTGTAACCGACATCAGTGCATTTTCAGTTTTTGACGACAGTTTTATCCATGTTGCGCCGAAATCCTTGGACTGGTAAAGAGCCCCGTTTGCTCCGGATGCGATTGCGATGTTGTTTTTCGGATACCGGTCTCTTGGCAGCAGATCGGCATTTGTCAGCTCGATAGGTTCAGCAATTTTTAGAGATGCGGCGGTCCATGTAGTGCCGCCGGTCGTTGTCTGAATGATAGTCCGGTTAGCCCCGACAGCGACTCCGATTCTCGTATTAGTGAAAGCTGTTGAATAAAGCGTATTCCGTGTATTGCTGTTTTGTTTTAACCAGTTAGTGCCCGGAGTGCGGGAAATCAGAATTGTAGCTGTTTTGCCGACCGTAATGGAGAAATTAGAAGCGGGGTAACTGTTGGAGAAAAGAGCTTCTGTTGTGCCGCTGGGTTCCAAAGTCCAGTTATTTCCGCCGTCTGTCGTATAAATAATTGTTCCGTTTTCTCCTACAATAATACAGTGGCTTATATCGAGGAATGATACTGAATGAAAGTTAAATTTTATAAACGAAGATGAAATGTTTTCCCAGCTTTCTCCGCCGTCATTAGTGCGGAGTATAGTGCCCTGGTTGCCGACTGCAATTCCTCTTTCATTGTTTATAAATGAGACATCATTCAGGTTCAAGCGCACACCGCTTGTTTGTACCGACCATGTATTTCCGCCGTCGGCCGTTCTGAGGATCAGACCGTTGTTGCCGACTATAGTACCGTTCCTTGAATCGCTGAAATGAATTGACAGGAGGTTCTCGTTTGTATTTATTGTTTTATTAAACCAGGTTACTCCGCCGTTTGATGATGTTAAAAAAGTGCCTTTATCACCTGTCACGTATCCATTTGAAGTATTGGCAAAGCAGACGCAGTTTAACGTTACAGCCAGCCGGTTCACATTCTGCCGTACCGACCACGTGCTGCCCTGGTCTGTCGAATGTGCAATTGTTGCGCTGTCGCCGACTGCGAAAAGCGTTCTTGTATCCGTAAATATTACAGAACGAAAATTGATGCCATCCGATAAATCACTTTGGGAAAGAAGTAATTCCCAGCTGATGACGCTGATTATACAACAACCAACAATCAGTAACAAGAAAATTTTCCAAGTATGTTTTTGCAAGGTATTCTTCCTTATGTATGAATGTTAGTTACCCAGTTCAAGCTGTGTCTTGTTCAGAGATCTGTTTCTTGAAGATCTGCCGAAGTGAGAAAAGGCAAGTTCTGTCGCCTCTCTTCCGCGCGGAGTTCGTTTTAAAAAACCTTCTTGAATTAAATATGGTTCATAAACTTCTTCAAGTGTTCCCGGCTCTTCTCCGACTGCCACAGCAAGTGTGTTGATCCCGACGGGCCCGCCGTTATATTTTTCAATTATTGTCTGTAAAATGCGTTTATCCATTTCATCAAAGCCATGTTCATCTACTTCCAGGGCTTTAAGAGACAGTTCGGCAACTTCTTTTGTAATAATACCGTCGTACTGCGACAATCTGATGTCGGCTTCAGCAAAATCGCGGCATCGTTTTAGAAGCCGGTTGGCAATTCTCGGGGTGCCCCGCGAACGTTTGGCGATTTCTGCTGTTGCATCTGTCTCTGCAGTAATTTCAAGAATTTTTGCAGAACGGTGAATTATTTTTTCAAGCTGTGTGTGTGAATAGTAATCCAGGCGATTCGTAATGCCAAACCGGGAGCGAAGCGGTGAGCTTAGCAATCCGGCACGTGTCGTAGCGCCGATAAGTGTGAACGGTTGAAGACCGAGCTGGATTGTTTTTGCACCCGGGCCGCTGTCAATTATTATATCAACACGAAAGTCTTCCATTGCTGAATAAAGATATTCTTCAATTCTTGCAGGAACGCGGTGAATTTCGTCAATAAAGAGAATTTCGGATTTTTCTAATGATGTTAAAATACCTGCAAGATCGCCTGGCTTTTCCAAAGCCGGGCCTGAGGTCATTTTTATTCCTGTGCCCATTTCATTTGCAGCGATGTGGGCCAAGGTTGTTTTCCCCAAGCCCGGAGGTCCGGTAAGAAGGACATGGTCAAGCGCCTCACCCCGCTGTCGTGCTGCAAGGATGAACACTTTGAGGTTCTCGACGATTTTTTCTTGACCGACGAATTCGACTAAAGCCGATGGACGCAGTGTCTGGTCAAAGTCAGTCTCCTGCTCTTGCCGTTCCGGTTTTGTCAAATTGGACTGCCTCACAAGTACAAAATTACCAAAACCGGCAGAAAATAGCAACATAAACCGGGACAGCCGGCATGCGTTTAATGCATTTTTTTTATCTTGCGCTTGTGTGGCGGAGGGCGAGTTTAATCAATTCTTCCAGACTGATCGCCGAGTTTCCGGCTTCGTTCAATACAGCCCGGATGGCTTTCTCGGCAATTTGTTGATTATAGCCCAGCGATGTAAGCGCCTGAAGCGCTTCAAATCGCATTGCAGAGCCGGCGGTTCCTGAAAAAGTTGCCGATTCCTGCTCATTCGCGGACTTCCCGGCTTTATCGCGCAGTTCTACAATAAGCCTTTCAGCCGTTTTCCTGCCCACTCCGGGAATGGCTGTAAGAGCATTCACATTACCGCCTATGATATGTGATTTTAATTCCTCCACATTCATGCCTGATAACGTGCTTTGTGCTATTTTCGGACCTATCCCCGATACCGATATAAGAAGCCTGAAAAGCCTGCGTTCTTCTTCAGTGTAGAATCCGTACAGCAGCATGGCATCTTCGCGTACATGAAAATGGGTAAGGAGAGAGACAGTTGTGCCGGGGTCGGCTAGTTTTTCATATGTCGATAATGGAATGCTGATTGTGTAGCCGATGCCGTTGACTTCGACAAGAATTTCTGTCGGACTCTTTGTTTTCAAAATTCCCGTAATTGAAGAAATCATTTATTCCTCACCACGCGATCCGGGTGCGCTTTTATAAAATCCGACCAGGTGCGTTTTGATTTTTGTGTTCGTTTTATTTTTGCCTTTCCGTGTCTCATCCGGAATGAATGGCATAAAGCTATCGCGAGTGCGTCCGACGCGTCGAAGAATTTTGGCACGTCACGCAATTTTAAGTGCGATTTTACCATATACTGAACTTGCTGCTTTGTTGCCGCTCCGCTGCCGGCAACGGCTTTTTTAATTTCACGCGGCGAATATTCCGCAGTGGGAATTTGAAAATTTACCGCTGCTAAAATTGATACACCGCGCGCGTGGCCTAATTTTAATGCCGACTGAGCATTCTTGCCGTAGAATGCGGTCTCTATTGCAAATTCATCAGGATGATACTGATTGATAATCCTGCACAACCTGTCATATATGTGCTTCAGGCGTATCGGCATGGGACGATCGCTTGTGTTCTTTACCACATCGTAAGCGAGGACCGAATGAGTGCCGTGTTCGGTTTCTATTACGGCAAATCCGGTAATAAGAGTTCCTGGATCCACGCCTAAAATAATCATATCAATCCGATACTGTTGGGAATATCTACTTCGTTCCGAGCCGTGCTAATTCGCTGTCGTCGATATCGAAATTCGCATGCACTTTCTGAATGTCGTCATGATCCTCGAGTGCTTCCATAAGCTTAAGAACATTCTCTGCGTCTTTGCCTTCAACTTTCACACTGTTGTCTGCAATAAGCTGGATTTCAGCCGATTCTGACTTGACGCTTTTGGCTTCTAATGCCTTTTTGACTTCTTCAAAATTTTCCGGAGCGGTGGTAATATAATATTCATCGCCCTCGATTTTCATATCTTCAGCCCCGGCATCAAGAATGATCGACAGCAGGTCGTCTTCAGGTATAACGGATTTCGGCACAAGAATGACTCCCTTTTTGTGAAATTGGAATGCCACAGAACCGGATACTGCGATTTTTCCATTATGGCGTTCAACTATGTGCCGGATGTCGGATACAGTACGATTTTTATTGTCCGTTACCGCCTCTATTATAACAGCCACGCCGCCGGGACCGTATGCCTCGTATACGGCGTCTTCATAACTTGCTCCCGGAAGCTCGCCTGTACCTTTCTGAATGGCGCGTTTGATATTATCCGACGGCATGTTGCATGC
>JAFGLB010000081.1 GCA_016928255.1 Bacteroidota bacterium | reverse complement strand
CGGAAATACAGTCGTTTCCTTAACCTGTTTCATAATATGCCAGTCGGCATGTCGAAAAGTATAAATGGACTGCTTTGTATCTCCTACTATAAAAAGGCTGCCGTTCTTTGAAAGTGTTTCTTCAAACAAAGGTTTAAGGACCTGCCACTGGGCGCGTGAAGTGTCCTGGAACTCGTCTATAAGATAATGCGCTATGGCATCTCCTAAAAAAATATACAACTGCGGTATGATTTCCCTTGATATGTACGACAGCAATACCTGATTAACATCTGCAAGGCAGATCTGATTATTGCGCCTGATTACCTGTTCAATGCTCTCTTTAAACAATCTATGCGCTTCAACTGAAGGGCGATAATATTGCTCTGCAGACGAACGGATGAATTTGTCTCTGATCCTATAGAAATGTTCCAAATGCGGCACCAGCTCGGAATTGAATTTTTCAACTGCCTTCTTTTCTTCATTGTTATTACCGGTTTTAAGAGGTTTTTTTACACTTTTTAATTTAACCAGCTTGTCGATATCTCTTGCTTCCGCCGCTTCAACAGCTTTTTCGAAATTTGAAGTTGTTTTCAGTCCGGATTGCCTTACCAATACGCATATTTCGCTGAACATTTTCAGCAATTCCTCCTGAAGTTTGTTTAAACAACTGCTGTCTTCTTCAGGAAGAAGGACTTCTTTTGCCTGAGCACCGAGGGTTTCGTATAATTTTGTCACTTCTTCAGAGAGTTTCTGGAATGGATTCCAGATATAGCGGGACTGCGAAAACGAACCGGCAAGCTGTGCTGTAAGCTGCTCAAGGAGTTTCTTTTTTTCTGGTTTTACAGTCAGTTCACGAACAAAATTTTCGAATGCGGCATCAAGCAGCGGACGGCTGTCCAGCAGGATATCAATAGAAGGAGAATAACCGAAATCCATGCCAGATGCCTTGAAAACCCGTGATATAAAGCTGTCGATAGTCTGTATCTGGAAAGAAGTGTATTCGTTAAGAATTGTCTCGATTAACTCACCTGCTTTTGATCTGATTTCATCTTTTTCAAGTTTAACCACATCTGCTATCTGAGAAAGGACAACCTCGTCTCCGAAATAAATAAGTTTAAGATATTCCAGGACACGCCGGCGCATTTCAGCTGCGGCATTTTTTGTAAATGTCATTGCAAGAATATTTCTCAAACGATTCCTGGGAATTCTGCCCGAGAGCAGAAGCTGGAGCAATCGCATTGTAAGAGTATGTGTTTTTCCCGATCCTGCCGATGCAGAAACTACAGTAAAATCGGGAAATGTAAGGTTAATATCGTTTGAGAGAATGCCGGCCACTGTTCAATTTGAATAATAATCGTATTTGAAAATGTAGCCAATAAGTAGGTGGATTGCAATGTTTCAATCGAGATAACAAAGAAGAGCCCGCGTTCTTTCTACCCTTAATGAATATTTCTTCAGCAACTTTCTTCCTCTTTGTGCATCTTTATAGAAACAGAAAAAGACGTCGAAAGAACCGGTAAGTGCAATCAGAGACCGAATTATTACGGTTGTTAAGTCAAGGCGATAAACAGGCTTTTGCAGAATTATACGAACGCCATAAATTATCGATCTACGGGTATTGTATCCGGATGCTTATAGATTCAGATGCAGCAGAAGATGCAACACAGGACACTTTTATAAAAATGTATCAGAATATATCTTCGCTTCAAAAAACTGATGCTTTTTTACCATGGCTGTTTCAAATTGCCCGAAATGAAGTTCTTATGTATATTCGCCGGAATAAGCGAAATGGATCTCAAAATGATGAAACGGTATGGGATGAGACAACTCCTTATGTGATCGCAGTTAAAACAGAGACAACAGAGCTCGTTCAAAAAACACTCCAGAATCTCAAAAGTGAATATCGTGAAATCCTGATCTTACGTGAATATGAGCAGTTGTCGTATCAACAAATTGCAGAGATCACTGGCGCCACAGAAAGTTCGGTAAAATCACGTCTCTTTAAGGCGCGACAGGCTCTCACAAAGAAATTAAAAACATACTATCAATAAGGTGCATTATGAATTGCGAACAATATCAAGAACACATCAGTCAATTTATTGACGGTGAGCTGGAAAATGTAAACGAATCAAGTTTATTCCAGCATTTGAGCACTTGCGATGATTGTCGAGGATTTTTAAAAGAAACGTTGAGCCTTCGTTCGGAGCTTTTAAACAATCACACAGCAATTGTTCCGGATTCATTGAACAGAAAGATCCTATCAAACAATATGATAACACCAGGTAGTAGAAAATCAATGAGTTCTCATTTTGATTGGATGAAGCAAGGTCGAATGATGTCCTTGAAAGCTGTGGGTTTGATTTTGGCATTCAGCATTCTTACAAGCGTAATATTCACCTCATTATGGTATCAATCAAATATTGCTTCACAAGAAACCATAGTCTACGTGCCGACTCTTCCTACTGAAGAAGTGCGTGGATATGTCTCAACAACTTCGAACTTACCACACTAAGGAGAATCCAATGAAAAATAATGTATGGTTCCTGTTAGTATTTTTAATTGTGCCATGTCTTCTTGCCGGTCAAAATCTATCAACACCCACAGATGCCGATACAAATTATCATTCCTTAATTGCATTCACTAAGGATACGCTAAAAGATGACAACCCTCCAATGTTTATACAGTTAGATGAAATGCCGCAAGTTATAAATAGAGTAAACACCGAATATCCAAAATCTGCATTGAAAGATAGCGTTGAAGGAAGGGTGGCTGTGAAAGTGCTGGTTGGTGAAAAAGGTGATGTAATAAAAGCAATAATTGCCAAGGGCGATAGGGAAGACTTTTGTAACGCAGCGGTCGAAGCGATCAAGAAATGGAAGTTCAAACCTGGAATGATCAAAGGAAAACCAGTTGCTTCCTGGGTAGTGATACCCTTTGATTTTAAACTCTTTAAAGACAAAGAGAAACAGTCAAAAAACAATGCTTACCCGGATAAAGTTGCTCAATCAATAACGGAATTGGTCGACTTCATTTTAAAGGGAAAAGACATTGAACAAATAAAGAAAAAGAATGTCGATCCAAATGCATATCTTATCTTTGATAATCAATTTGTAAGTTTGTATGGAGTATTAAATGGCGAACATAAAAGCATTGATTTAACTCAAGAGCCCGGATCCGAAATACGGTCGCCTCTCATAATAAAACCTTTAGAAGACGAGACAAATGCATTTTTATTTTTGAAAACGCAAAATAAAAAAGGAGGACGAGAGAGATCTCACACAATACTTTTCGCAAAATCTTCAACCGGCGAATGGAAAATCACTCACTGGCACGTAAGCTTTTAAAATTTATTAAAGGGAAAACGGGAAGCAATATCGGCATAAACTTGCTTCCCGTTTTAATTCAGCAGAGTTTATGCTGAATCTATATTCTTATTTTACTAGAATCATTTTTTTCGTTTCCGTATATTGTCCGGCCTGCAGCCGGTAATAATACATACCGCTTCCTACCGGCTGTCCTTTTGAATTTTTCCCGTTCCATTCTATCGTATACGTACCTGCCGGTTTCTGCTCATTTACCAGAACAGCAATTTCTCTCCCGAGCAAATCGTATATTTTCAGGCTTATGGACTTCATGAATGAAGTCCCTACAGCTGGCACCGTATAACTTATTACTGTAGTTGGATTAAATGGATTCGGGTAATTTTGACTTAACGAAAAATAGGACGGCAGCAGATTCTCTCCCGATTCCACATCTGTTGTTTTAATTACCATAAACATGATCAATTTGGAAATTGTTTTTGATAATAAATTGCATGAAGAGACAGCCTGCAGGCTTGCATTATATCTTTTAGCAGGTAATTGAGATGCTTTAATGGTGAATATAACATTTTGAGAAGTATTCGGCTGAAGCAAAAAATATGCCGGTTCAAAAGTTATTGCGTTTATAAGAGACGGATCGGATATTCCCATGACGACTGTATCTGCTATATCGCCTGTATTAAGAATTGTTACTATAAATGAAGTATCTGAAGTAATATTTCCCAATGCTCCGCTTTGGCTTTTGTCAAATCCAGTTTCCGAAAACGATTTGTTTAGTAAAGTCTGTTTGCCCAGGGAATAGATGCATCCGTCGGCACTTCCGAAGTATAAAACAGTATCAGCAATCACAGGTGAAGAGTGCACCATTGCACCTACTGTATATATGTTTTTAGCCTCACCGGTTTTTTTATTAATTACATAAATCGAGCCTGTATTATCGGCTGGCTCGACTCCCGTTCCGATATAGACATAATCGCCATTTATAAGAGGATTGCAAAATACGCGGCCGTCGACATGAAATTCCCAAAGAAGCTTAAACGTGTTAGTATTAAAGACTCGAATAACACGCTGGTTGGAACTGCCCAGGGCAAGAAGGGTGTCTTCGATTGTCGGGCCTCCAACAAGCCACAGATTCGGTTCCAGCCAGTCTCTTTGTTTTGCACCGGTTTCGGCATCCAGAGCAAGAAGACGGCAGTTGCGCCCGGCGAAGTAAACACTACCGTTATATACAACCGGAGATGTGGTAATTGACGGCAGTCCTCCAGTCCATGACCGCTCAGGAAATGTATCATACTCCCACACTTTTTGGCCTGTAATTAAATCATAAACAAATAAAACTCCGTCCCAATCGCCAAAGTAGATTTTATTATTATGCACAGCCGGCCTGACTCTGATTCCATTGTCGGTTTTTTGTGTCTGGCACTGAAACTCGACTGCTCCGGTCTGAACATTAATTCCATAGACTTTATCTTTTTCTGTACCGATATAAGCGATGCCGTCAACAATTCTCGGTGAGGAATGAAAGTAATCATAATCATCAAATTGTTCAGTAACAGGCCCTTCGCATAAAGTATCTTGCCAGAGCAGATTACCCTGCAGATCCAATCCGTACAGAATATTGCCGCTTTCAAAACATACAACATTGCCGTCTATTGCGGCTGTAGAGCGAATTTGATGATCAGTTTTGTATTCCCATATCTTTTCGCCTGAGACGGAATTTATTGCATAAAAATTACCGGTAATATTTCCTATGTAGAGAACATTATTATGAACCAAGGGGGTGGCAAAAATGCGCTCCCCTGTATTGTATTTCCATATCAGCGGATCCTGAGCCGCAGCGATATTAACCACAAAAAGTGTATATAAGCAAATTGCTAATAACCTGATAATGTGTCGCATTGTTACCTCCAGACATTGTAATTTTACATTTGACCTTTTTTGAGTCTGGATGCAAACTATAAAAAGGGTTATACAATGTCGTTTGAATAACAACAGACCGTAATTTAAAGAACCATTTTTTTTCGAAGAGTTGAAAAACAGTCAGAAATAAAGGGGAGGATCAATCAGTTTTTATGCATTTTTTTAAATTGAGAGGGGGTCATTCCTGTATGTTTTTTAAAGGCGACATTGAATGAAGATTTACTGTTGTATCCAACTGCGTAGAGAATTTCCAGCACAGTTTTGCGTTTGTTTTCTTTATCCTCCAGCATAAGTTTTGATTCTTTGATCCGGTAACTGTTTATAAAATCATAAAAGTTTTGATTAAGCGAGTTATTAATTATTTCTGACAACGCCCGATG
>JAFGLB010000080.1 GCA_016928255.1 Bacteroidota bacterium | reverse complement strand
TTGTCATGATAACTGATTTTGCTGTAACTCACCATAAAATAATATACTTATAATTATTCTATGGTTACATTCTTACATAATTACCAATATAAATATTGGGATAAGAGTCAGAATTCTTGACTTAGGAAACATCAGGATATAAGCTCCGAGTATACCGGATATTGCCCCGCTTGCACCTACCGTGGGAATATCGGACAACGGGTCCAGGTATATATGAAGAACTGAAGCGCCGATTCCGCAGAGAAAATAGAAAATAATGAATCTTATATGTCCAAGCTTGTCTTCTACATTATCGCCAAAGACCCATAGATACAGCATATTCCCTCCAAGGTGCAGCCAGCCGCCGTGCAAAAAGAGAGATGTAAATAATGTTGAGAATACAAGGGGTTTGAACAGCTCTGATTTTAGCGCTTGAACGATTTGAGCAGGAATTAAACTGAAATGCCTGTAAAATATATCGATTTCGGCGCCAAGCGTCAATTGATATGCGAAGGCAGAAATATTTAATGCTATCAAAATAACAGTAACAAACGGAAAATGTTTGCGAGGATTCCTGTCTTTTAGCGGTATCATAGACCTATATCATTTCCTGCTATGTTTTTAATCCAAGTCTTTCAGCATTTGATTTCATTGCTTCGATAACGAACTTAATATGTTCATCAAGCGGAACGTTTAACTCCTTTATTCCCAAATCAATATCCTCCCTGTTTACATTTTTTGCGAAGGCCTTATCCTTCAATTTTTTCTTTACGGAGGACAGTTCAAGATCCGCGATTTTATTCGGCCTTATGACAGCCACTGCCGAAATGAAACCGCAAAGTTCATCGCAGGCATAAAGAACCTTGGCCATTAGAGTCTCTCTCGGAACACCGCTGTAACTTGCGTGGCCTAAAATTGCATTTATAATTTCCTCGGTATATCCCTTCGATCTGAGTATCTCCGCGCCTTTTAACGGATGATCAGGCATCGTGGGATACATTTCATAATCAAAGTCGTGCAAGATACCGACTATAGCCCATTTCTCTTCTTCTTCATTATACTTTCTGGCATATGCTCGCATTGCAGATTCTACAGCATACATATGTTTGCGCAAAGCATCGCTTTTTGTATATTCGTACATAAGATTCAAAGCATCTGTATAATTCATTTTAATTCCAGAGGTTAATTAATATTGATTGAATAAAATTCTCGATGTAATGATAGAATAATATCTCTCTTATAATTCGGCCGATGGGCAATCAGCAGACAAAGTGCATTTTTCACAAAGCGGCGTTCTGGCTTTACAGGTTTTGCGTCCGTGAAGAATGAGAAGATTGCTGAAACGGTACCATTCTTTTTTAGGAATTAGTTCGATCAAGTCCTTCTCAATTCTCTCCGGCGATTCGTTTTTTGTCAATCCGAGCCTGTTTGACAGGCGGATTACGTGTGTATCCACAACTATGCCGCTCTGGATCCCGTATGCGCCTCCCAGCACGCAATTTGCTGTTTTACGCCCTACTCCGGGCAGAGAGATAAGTTCATCTAAAGTACGCGGCACTTTTCCATTGAAGCGGTCGACGATTGCGGTACAGGCATCTATGATATGTTTGGCTTTCATCCGATAAAAACCTGTTGATTTTATTTCGCCTTCCAGCTCTTTTTTGCCGGCTGAGGCAAAGTCTTTGGCATTTCTATACTTAGCGAACAGCGCCGGAGTAACCATATTAACCCGGGCATCTGTGCATTGAGCCGACAAGATCGTTGAAACAAGAAGCTCCAGAGGATCTGAAAAGATCAATGCAGTTCGGGCTTCAGGGAATTCTTTTTTTAACCGTGTAATAATCCACGATGCCCTTTTTGCCAATTCTTCTTTAGAAGCCTGTTTCATAGTAAATCCGGCGTCACATGATTTCTTTTGTAAGCCATGTTCCGGCTCTAACTGCATTGGCAATTATATGCTTATCCTTGGCAAATTTTTGTGCGGCTGATACGGCGGCGTGCAGTGTGAATCTGTCTTTTGTCAGAATGCGCAGAATGTATTGCTCACCTTTTCCCAGCGCAAGTTTGCGCTGCCATACAGAAACATTGAGATGATGGATTTCTGTTCGGAAAAACTTAATTGATTCGCCCAGTTCCTTGTTGAATATATCGCAGGGTTCTTTTCCTTTAACAAAATTCACCTGTAATTCAAATCGGTCGAATCCGCTGTAAGATACTCCGTCGGAAAACAGCAAATTGTAAATCGAGCAAATTGAATTCTCGGGTTCGTACATTTTCTTTGCCTGTTCCGTATTATAATTGCAGATAAATTTTTGCATAATATTTTCCAGAATATCCAGGTTTGTTCCGCCCTGGACCAGGTAGAGAGATTCAAAAATTGA
Organism: Bacteroidota bacterium; assembly: GCA_016928255.1. Classification (GTDB taxonomy): domain Bacteria; phylum Bacteroidota; class Ignavibacteria; order UBA10030; family UBA10030; genus Fen-1298. The sequence continues at coordinate 11,563 of JAFGLB010000080.1, read as the reverse complement.
GTTATTGTTTTTTTCGAGCTTGAATCCTTTTTCCTGTATGAAAGAACGGCTGTCCGCGATGCGTGTTTTGGGTATCTCGCTCTGCTTTGCTTCCAAAAGATACCTTGCATCATAACCGCCTGACAGGCCGTATCGGACGTTTGTCAGCAGCTGTTCCGATGTCTGTATGTTTTGATCCTTTAAAATTTTCTGAATATCGTCCGTATCAGACTGTATCGGTGTGGAAAGGAATTGTGATAAATTTCCGCGTGTTGCCTGGACATTCTTCGATGTTATATCTGAAATATATCCTTCCCAGATGGATTTTATCTGCTGTGTTTCATTATTGAGATCTGACCGGAAATTATGCAATATCCTTGCATATTCCTTTGCTGTAACCGTCTTTTTGGGTTGGTGCAGAACGGAATAAGCTATAATTGGTACTTCGAAAGATAAAACATTATAAATACTCATTGTTTTGTCCTCTCGCTGTTAACTTTCAAGGAATTTTTCAACTTTTAGCAACAGCCAGGTGTTAACCACATCTTTTGCCTCAAGCCATCCTTTACGTGCAATTCCAACGCCGTATCTTACATCTTCCAGGCCGTCGACATGATGAGCGTCTGGATTGATAAATATTCTGACACCTTTTTCTTTTGCGTATTTGACATATCTCCAGTCCAAATCAAGCCGCATCGGATGAGAATTTATCTCTATCGATTTCCCATAATCTGCGGCGGCGTTGATAACTTCCGTCATATTCACCGGATATCCTTCCCTTTCAAGCAGAAGCCTGCCGGTTGGGTGGCCGAGCATTGTCACATATTTATTTTTCAAAGCCTTAATGATTCGTTTGGTTGCCTCGGTCTCCGTCATTTTGAATTTGCCGTGAATTGAAGCAACTACGTAATCGAATTCAGACAGAAGGCTGTCTGAATAATCGATCGAGCCGTCAATAAGGATGTCACATTCAGTCCCCTTGAATATACGAAAATCTATGTCCTTTTCATTTGCCATGTCTATTTTTATCATTTGTTCACGGGCTTTATCAGGAGTCAAGCCTCTCGCATATACGGCCGACTGGCTGTGATCGGCAATGCCGAGATATTTCCATCCCATCTTTTTAGCCGCATCAACCATCTGTTCCAATGTACTGAATCCGTCGCTTTCATTCGTGTGACAGTGAAATGTACCTTGAATATCGTCCAGCTCTATCAGTTTTGGAATAGGATGTTTCCTTGCAAACTCTATCTCGCCGGTCCTTTCTCTTAATTCAGGCGGAATGTAATGAAGTCCGAGTGCTTTATAAATATCTTCTTCGTTTTTGCAGGATGGAATCTTTTTGTCTTTTCGTGAAGATCTCTTTTCATTTAAAGCTGTGAAGCCGTATTCATTCAGACTCCACCCTTTTTTCCTTGCCAGCGAGCGCATTTCAACATTATGTTCTTTGCTTCCTGTGAAATAATTCAAGGCAAACGGGTATTCAGAGTCTTTTACCAGGCGGAGATCGCATTGAATTCCATTTTTCAATATAACGCTTGCTTTAGTATCGCCTGTTGCAATAATGGAACCGACTTCTTCAGCCGATGTAAATATTTTTATTACCTCTTCGCGATTCTTGTCGAATGTACTTGCCAGTATGTCAATATCACCTATCAGCTCCTTGCACCTTCTCAAGCTCCCGGCGTAATCGCAGTGTTTTATTCTCTCGATGTTCTTTAAGATGGTCATTATTTTTTCTGCTGACCCGAATGCCTGCGGGAAGAGGTGCTTATCAGAGGTTTTTTCTTTTTGTGCTATGCTTTTGAGAATATTTTCTTCCGTCTTGGCGCCAAATCCTTCAACAGACCGGAGTTGTTTCTTTTCGCAGGCTTCTTTCAGTTCGGCAATTGATTTTATATCCATTTTTTCATACAGGATTTTAACTTTCTTCGGACCCAAACCCTGAATCCGGAGAAGTTCAAGAACTCCGGCAGGAAAAGATGAACGCAGTTCTTCATACTGCTTTGAGACTCCCGTCTTGAACAATTCTGTAATGATATCCGATATGGCGTTTCCAATCCCTTTGATATTGGTTAACGATTGTGTAATCACAAGGTTTGAAAGATCTTCCGTCAAACCGGAAATTACCTGAGATGCATTATGGAATGCACGAGAGCGAAATGGATTCTCGCCTTTTAATTCGAGCAATGTTCCCATCTCATCGAGAATTTCGGTAATTTGTTTTTTATCCATAACTTTTTATCAAAGAATTTCAGCCGTTGTGCTTTTTTCTTTCAGGGTATTATGCAAAATTAGCTCATCCTGGTAATGGTGGAGGCGGCTTATTACAGGTGCTAGATCGACATACTGCATCAATTCCTGCCTGACTTTTGCAGCGCCGTACAATCCCTTAAGATAACCTGTATAATGCTTGCGGAATTCAATAACGCCTTTACGCTCGCCTTTGCATTCAGCCGATAAACGAAGATGTTCTATCAACAGTCGAAAGCGTTCTTCAATTGCCGGGACGTTTTGCAGGATGCCTGTTTTTAGAAAGTGTTTCGCCTGACTGAATATCCAGGGATTTTCTATCGCGCCGCGGCCGATCATAACACCATCACAGCCGGTATTATCAAAAATATTCCTGATTTTTAAAGGCGTTTCAAGCGAACCATTGGCAATTACAGGAATAGATACCGCTGACTTTACCTTCGATATCCATGAAAAATCAGGTTCTCCCTTTAATGCCTGCGATCTTGTGCGGCAATGAATAGTTAGAGCCGCTGAACCTGATTGTTCAGCCATCTTTGCCACGTCGATAATATTTATCGATTCAGGATCCCATCCGATCCTTGTTTTAATCGTTACAGGAACATTGACTGCTTTTATTATAGAAGAAATAATGCGTTCCATCCTGGGTATATCACGCAGCAAGTCTGAACCTGCACCAGCACCTACAACATTTCTTACCCAGCAGCCGCAATTAATATCAATTATATCAGGTCCGAGGCTTTCTGCCATTAAAGCTGCTTTTTCCATCGACGATGCTTCACTTCCATAGATCTGTATGCCGAAAGGACGTTCCTCTTCTCTAAAAAGCATTTTCTTTTTCGTTTTATCCGAATTTCTGACCAGTCCCTCTGAATTTACAAATTCTGTATACACAATATCAGCGCCAAGACGTTTACAGATAATTCTAAATGCCTGATCCGTTACGTCTTCCATGGGCGCCAGGAGAAGCGGCTTCGCTATTTCGATTTTACCTAAACGCATTTGACATGGGGCTTTCTATTTTCACAATATACAAAAAGCGAAATGCAGTTACAATGAAGCTTTTCTGTGCAATAAAAAAGGCGGTTAATTACCGCCTTGAATAATGAAAAATAATGAATATATCTTTGTATTGTCCGCTTTTCTATTTCATACTGTCCTTAAGATCTATTAATAGTTTTATAGTTTTCAAAACAGCTTTATTCCTTGCTTCAATAGTTATGGGCTGGATACTTTTATTGCGATAATTTTTCAGCCATTCTTTTTTAATTCCAGCATCGAGATGACTCTTCCGGATAATGTCCCTGGCTTTATGATTAAAATAGAATGTTACTTTAAAATGCTTTTGCCAGACGGATACCCAGCAGAGCGTTTTTGCTTTTTTCGTTACTTTGAACAGCCAGCTTTTACCGTCATTATAGTAACGCCACTCTGCCGATATCGACGGATATTGACTCTTCAGCAGATCAATAAATGAATTCCATGCATTAATTGATCTGCCTAGATACTTATTTAAAACATCTGTATCTGGAGATACTTTAATATCGTTAAGAACAGGCTTCAGCATGATTTATCCTTTGTACGGCTTGAACCTGCAGGCAGATACGTAAACTATTTTTTTGTCCTGAAACAATCATTCTGCCGGATACGCTCCTGCAAACCGTGCAGCTTTTTTCTTATAACCGAGGAGCTTGATAATTTCATCCGGAATTTGTGTTCCAAGAGATGCACCCGGAAACTCCTTAAGAAGTTGAAAATTATTTAATGCCGGATTTTTAAAAAGCCTGTTATTGCAATCCGTAAAGTACCGGCTGTTGGCGGAGAATTCAGAAAAACTCTTATTCAACTCTTCTAGCGAATTAAACAAATACTGGCATTCATTGTTTTTTGCCGGACTCCATAAAACCAGCGGAACAGTCAATTGTTTCGAATCGCGTACATATACATTATGATCGCATTCTTTTAACTGCGGCTTGCTCAATCGAGTGCACAGTTCTGCCGGCTGCCATACATGCAGCAGCGGCCTGGAGTAATCCTCATTGCCCGTGAGAAGATTGTTGACAAACACATGGCCTTCCCTTTTCTCTACCGCCGGTCCCGTGCTCGGGTGCCAGCCGAAATGATCGCCTTCTGCCACGCGCCCGTTTCTGCCGATGCAGGCCATGCTGTTAATAAATGTGTTTTGATATATACGTGCATTTGAACTGTTAAGAATCATCATGCCATGATCGCAATCGACAAATACGTTGCCGGCACAGATTACCCCTTTCGAAATTTCAAAAAAGAAACCGTTATCACTCGGCCAGAGCCGGTTCAGGGGAAATTCTTTATCAACCTTGCCGACCTTTTCAATCCAGTTGTTGATAAAAACGCCGTCAACATTTCCGACGTCATACCAGATACCGTTTGAATTAGGAAGATCGGTGACAAAATTATCCCTGCAGGTAACACGGTAGCATTGATTGAAAATCTTGACTGCTGCGGGATAGTAACCTGTAATGTTTTCAATATTGTTTCTCGTGAAAATATTTTTTTCAAGCAGAACATCCGAAGATGCTATTATGTATATGCCTTCGGTGCTGGTATCGCTGACCTTACAGTGCCTTATGGTGAGCCGGTCGCCCCTGAGATATGCTGCGACACGCGAACAATAAGAAATTGTGCAATGCTCAAAAGTTGTGCCTATTACATCTTTTCCATGCTCGGACTCGCCTGATATGCCTTCGGGTTCTTTACCATCCACTTCAATTGCACATCTGGCAAATTGAGTAAAAGTAATTCCCATGATCACGGGTCCTTTATGATCAGATTTTTTACCATGGCATTCACCTGTTATTCGCCTTATTGCCGAATTGTGCGCTGTTATTTCAATTACATGTTTTGCCGGATCAATGCCTATAAATACTGTTCCGGTTTCGTAATCGATGTAATAAGAGCTTTCATCAACTTCACCCTGCCAGCCTGAGGATTGAAGAAATACTCCGTCTGCAAATACCATATCGTTGTTAAAACGATGAAGAGGAGTCCTCTTTCCCTCCGTGTCGCGCCGCCACCAATCATCCGGCTTTGAAGGAAATAACTGATCCCAGTGCGTTTTCCACAAGCCGTTGCCGAGATTTATCCAATTATCAGCGATTGCTGTTCCTTTTATTACAGGAAGCTCGTCTAAATAAGATTGAATTGTAATGCCCTGGTTCAGCAGTAAATTGCCTGTACGGTATACACCCCCGCGTAATATGACTGCATCATTGGTCTTCACACGTTCTATAGCAGCTTCTAAAGTCGTCGGTGCGGAGATTGTCTCACCGCTATTGTCGGCTTTTCCATCCTGTGAGACGTAATACACTTTTCCTGCAGTGCCAGGAAGCTCAAATGCCTGTCGTATCGGTCCATAAGGACCTCCTGAGGGTTGGGCAGTTAACGGCTGGAAAACTAATGACATACAAAGAATAATAAAACTAAAATGGAACAATATACTATTTTTAAATTGACACTTGTTCATATTGAACTGAACAGTTCCATTGTTTTTTCTTTTATGGTTGTTGATCATTATATACCTCTAACAGGTTTTTACTAAGCGGATCATTTAAGCTTTAAAGGATGCATACCGCTTTCTATGCGCTCTTTTATCGAATCTACCGGCGAATTGCATGTCTAATTCTTTTTTAAAGTAAGAAAGTTGATTCTTAAGTTCAATTGCTTTTTTAGACTGTGTTTGGATGTCAATATCAGTGATATTTTTTAAAAAATATGAATTCAACCGGTGTAAATATACACATCAATTATTCAAGGCCTTCAATATTTGAAAACAAATTTCGTAATGCAAATATGCTTGTATATATAATAAACTTACGATAATGCATGATAACACATTACGTATTAAGCATTTTGCAGGCGATATCTTTTGTAAATTATATACTGTATAGCTGCAGTTATTTGGACTGTGCTTCTAAGAGTTCTTTCAGGTTTGACAGCATCATTCCCCAGCTGTTTTTGGTATGTATTCGTGCCTGCTCGGAAGGATTATTATCCTGGGATAACAAGAGGATTGTCCGCGCCTCTGCGTCTGATAATTCGAGTGTGACTGTATGGTAGTTCTCCGGTTTATCGGGCAGTCCGGAGAGAGGACTGTAATAGCAGTATTTTATAAAACGTTCCGGTTCCATCTTCAGCAGTACACCCTTGTCCCTATATGCCGTGCTCTGCGAATTTTGATCCGAAACGATTGGTCCGACTTTTTTCCAGTTAGGTATTGCATTTGTCCCGAACATATACTGCCTTGCTATTTCAGGATTAGCAAGTGCATCCCATACTTTGTGCGATGGTGCATTAATTACAACAGCTTGTTTTGCTACGAATTTCTTACTCATGGGGAACCTTCATCGGCATATCGAATACCCTCTATTTTAAAAACACCCGTAAGTATGATCCCTTTTGGGAAGAAATTAAGTTCTTGTTTATTGTTTGCAGAGAATTGAGATCCCATTGTACTGTGAGAGAATTAAACATCTCAAACAGCATAATCCTTTTTAAATCCAGCACCAAATTACATTACAGAATATTAAAACGCAATACCGAGAAAAGGTGATAAATACATAGGTATTTTGAATAAAAACCAATAAAGCCAATTATATCGTATAAAAACTTCTATCCAGGCTTCGGTATTGAATAGCTTCGCTTAGATGCTCTGTTTTTATATCCTTGCTGTCACTCAGGTCTGCTATGGTTCTTGATACTTTTAATATGCGATCATATGCACGGGCTGACAATCCCAGACGGTTCATTGCTGTTTTTAAAAGTTCTTCTCCTGCCTGATCTATCTGGCAATACTCTTTTATTTCCTTCGATTCCATATCGGCATTGCAGAAAACACCTTTTTTCTTAGAAAATCTTTCTGCTTGAACATCGTATGCTTTAATTACCCGTTGTCTTATGCTTGTTGAATTTTCACCTATCCGTTTCGACGAAAGCTCGTTATACTTGACTGTCGGCACTTCTACATGTATATCAATTCGGTCGAGAAGCGGGCCAGAAATCTTGCCGACATATTTTTGGATTTGCACCGGAGTGCATGTACATTCCTGTGTGGAGCTTCCGTAATTGCCGCATGGGCATGGATTCATTGCACATACCAGCATAAAATTCGCCGGATAATCCACAGACATTTTTGATCTGCTGATAGTCACCTTGCTGTCTTCCAGAGGCTGTCGCATCACTTCAAGTACATTGCGTGCAAACTCGGGCAGTTCATCCAGAAAAAGTACTCCGTGATGAGAAAGCGAGATCTCACCCGGGCGGGGTATGGTTCCCCCTCCCACCAATGCCGCATCTGAAATTGTATGATGCGGAGACCTGAACGGCCTTACAGAAACAAGCGCAGAATGAGGCGGCAATATTCCGGCCACTGAGTGAATTTTTGTGGTTTCAAGAGCTTCATTAAAAGTCATAGGCGGCAGAATAGTTGGAAGCCTTTTTGCCAGCATGGTTTTGCCTGATCCCGGAGGGCCGATCAACAAAATATTATGTCCTCCTGCGGCAGCTACTTCCATTGCGCGTTTTACACTCTCCTGCCCTTTAACATCGGAAAAATCTATCGTGTACTTCTGCTCCCTTGAAAATACTTCATTTATGTCCACATGAAACGGTTCGAGCAGGCGGTGTTCACCGGCAAAAAAGCCCACAGATTCCTGCAGGCTTCTCATTGGATACACATCGATACCGTTAACCATTGCTGCTTCCCTGGCATTTTCTTCGGGCAATAGGATGCCGCGCTTGCCTTTTGCTTTGGCTTCCAGTGCGATTACCAGTGCACCGTGAATCGGCCGTAATGTACCGTCCAATGCAAGTTCTCCCAGTACAACAAAATCTTTTAGAATCTCCGATTCCAGTTGTCCGGATGCTGTAAGTATTCCGAGGGCTACAGGCAGATCATAAGCTGAGCCTTCTTTTTTGATATCAGCCGGTGCGAGATTGACAGTCATTCGCCTGTTGGGGAATCTAAAATCAGAATTCTTTATTGCAGCTGTTACGCGATGAATGCTCTCTTTCACGGCGTTATCAGGCAATCCGACCATGAAAAATTTATGTGCGGCATTATCGAGATGGGTTTCTACCTGGACGAGATATGCATCCACACCATACGTGGCTGCACTGAACACTTGAGAAAACATTGGCGCTATTTCCTCCCTTTATTTAATTGTTATATTTGGCGAAAAATTTCCTTCTATCGATGATTCCTTAAAAATTCCAAACGTTCCTTCATCTCTTCAGCAGTTTTAAAAAGTTTTTCTTTGCCGAACAAAGCTTCTTCCTGACTTGAGAATGCCAGATGATATTCTTTGCTCATAACGATTGCTTCTTCGGGGCAGACTTCTTCGCAGAATCCGCAGAAAATACATCGAACCATATTTATTTCAAACTTGATCGGGTAGCGTTCTTTATCAAGAGTAGTCTCGGATGCCTGCACCTGTATAGCCAATGCAGGACAAACACGCGCACAAAGGCCGCATGCCACGCATCGTTCCACACCGTTTTCCGTAATCAGCACGGGCCTGCCGCGGAATGAGGAATCATGTTTTGTTATTTCTTCAGGATATTGTATAGTAAAAGTAGGTTTAAATATCTGCGCAATAGTCATTCGCAATCCCCTCAGGATTTCAGGGATATACATCCTTTGCAGAAAATTCAGATCCTTTTTGCGAATTATTTTGTTCTGCTGATCCACTATATAGAAACTCCGAGCCACTGTAAAATTAAGATTGCGAGTCCTGTAAGCAAAAAATTGGCAATTGCTGCAGGAAGCATTACCTTCCATCCGATGTTCATCAATTGGTTATATTTGAAGCGAGGGATTGTCCATCTCACAATTATGAAAAATAAAACTAAAAGATAGACTTTTGTAAAGAATGCCAGCATTTGAACAATGCCGAGCAACAGGGGTGAAAGTCCGAGCTGCTCCGCAAATGGAATATGCCATCCGCCGAAAAACAGTGTTACAGTTACGGCGCTGGATGTTATAACGCTTGCATATTCTGCCAGAAAAAATAATCCGAATTTCATGCCTGTATATTCTGTATGGTAGCCGCCTACTAATTCAGGCTCAGCTTCCGGTAAATCGAAAGGGAGCCTGTTGGTTTCGGCAAATGAAGCGATTAAAAATGTAATGAATCCGAGCGGCTGTATAAATACATTCCATTTTGGTATCACTCCCCACCAGTATTCTGTCTGCTGTAAAACAACCTGATCAAGTCTCAAAGTGCCTGAAATCATGATAACGCCTATCAGTGACAATCCCATAGAAAGCTCATAGCTGATAAGCTGTGCTGAAGAACGAAGTCCTCCGAGAAGTGAATACTTATTGTTGGAAGACCATCCGGCCAGACTTACACCGTACACGCCAATTGACGTGAGCGCCAGAAGATAGAGTATGCCGATATCGACATCTGCAATCATTAGCTTAATTTGCCGGCCGAATAATTCTATTGTATTTCCGAACGGGATAATCGCAAACGTGCTTAACGCGACCGTGATAGAAATCAGGGGTGCAAGATCATGTATGAACCGATTTGCCTGTCTTGGAACAATATCTTCCTTCATCATTAGTTTCACAACGTCGGCAAAAGGCTGGAAGAATCCGCCTGGTCCGACTCTATTCGGCCCGCATCGATCCTGTATAAATCCGCTCACCCTGCGTTCGGCTAGAACTGCCATTGCAGCTCCTAAAACAAGCACTCCAAACATGATAAACAGGATTTTTCCGAGTATTATGGTTATGGAAATAAAGTCCATCGTTTTTTTTTATTTCTTTGCAGTGCTGGTTTTTATTTCGTTTATGAAAGCGCCAAGATTGCCTATCTTTGAATAGGAAAGCCCTTTGAATTCAGGCAGGCGGTCTGACATTTCTTTGAAAACATCTTCAGCCGATGCATATTTCATTTTTCCGCCCATCGCAGTTCCGATTGCCGCAATGATTCGCCAGGATGGACGGGCGTCGCGTTTTGTTCCTTTGCTCCACGAATCATTTTGCGCGGCGAATTTATCCCACCTGCTCATTGCCAATCCGTCAAGAGCGCGGTCCTTTTCTATAACCGACACTGCAGGTTGAATACGCTGTACGCGGCCGTTGAAGTTCGTCATTGTACCGATTTTTTCGGCAAAAGTAGACGCTGAAAGTACTATGTCCGCTTTTGCGGTGGTTTCGTTTCTTACAGACGAGTGCACAATTATCATTTCAAGATTTTTCAGCATCTCTGCAATCTTTGGATCAGCTGCAATATTATCCTCGAGAATATACAATACTTTTATTGCGCCTTCGGAGATACCTTTTAGTATATGGTTTATTCCTTCTGTGCCGGTCCCGCCGCCCGTTCCCGTCAGAAAAGCACCGAGACTGTTGGGTGTCTTATCCGCTCTTATTAGAAAATCATCTTCACTCCCCGGTTGTGTGTGAGAAACGTATCCGATATTCTTGCTGCCGATTACTTCTTTTATAAACCGCGCAAAAAGATAATTATCTTCATTCGTTGCGTACGCAGAAGCAATTCCTGCAATCTCATGCTTCCTGTATGTATGCAGTTCTGTTACTACCTTCGATATGGCCTCGTCCCAGCCGGCTTCAACTTTTAATCCGTCTTTGCGGATTAAAGGGCCGTTCAATCTTTTTTCATCTTCCACAATCCTAAACGAATTCAAGCGTCCCTCATCGCACATCCAGCATGAGTTTACTTCTTCGTTCAATCTGGGTGTCAGACGGAGTATCTCATTATTTCTGACCCAGATATCTATGTTGCATCCGCGTGCACAGCCGACGCATATACTTTCTGTGGACGACATTTCCCATACACGCGATTTAAAACGGAAGTCCCGGCTTGTAAGCGCGCCAACGGGACAAATATCGGTAACATTCATAGAATACGGGTTGTCCAGCTGAGTACCAGGAAAAGTGGTCAGCTCTACATGCGTACCGCGTTCTGTGAATGTAAGCACGGATTGATGAGCAATTTCTTCCGAGAATCTGATACAGCGGGAGCACATGATGCATCGTTCAACATCCAATAAAACGCGCGGTCCCAATTCAACACGCTTGGGCTTGTGAACCTTATCCTCTTCGAAACGGCTGGCGCCGATGCTGTATTTATAAGCATAGTCCTGAAGCTTGCACTCGCCTGCTTCATCGCATATCGGACAATCCAGCGGATGATTAATGAGCAGAAATTCCATTACGGCATTGCGTGCCTTTATGACTTTGTCGCTGTTTGTTTTTACGACCATGCCTTCAGCGACCTGTGTGGCGCAGGAAATCATAAGCTTCGGCATTTTTTCAATTTCAACG
>JAFGLB010000079.1 GCA_016928255.1 Bacteroidota bacterium | reverse complement strand
TAAGTAATGCCGATTTCGCCTTCGTCTGTCTGTCCCTCCCACAAATCAGCAGAAGGAGCTTTATCAATAACCGGCCTTGGAATTTCAAGCTCTTCTGCGAGCCGCCATATTTGAGATTTATACAGATCGCCTAAGGGATTAAATGCATACGCAGAATCACCGTATTGTGTTCCATATCCAATAAGCAATTCCGTTTTATTGCTTGTACCAACCACCAGTGCTTTTTCGCGTGCGGATATATCGTAAAGCACTATCATTCTCATCCGTGCCATTACATTGCCACGCCGGAGGGGATCAGTAATGTTGTTCTCATCGCAGTACGCATCCACCATTTTGCTTATGTCGATAAGTTCCGAACAGATGCCGGTTTTCTGAATTACCAGTTTTGCATCCTCTACGCTTTTCGGATTGCCCGTACGATAAGGCAGAATAATGCCCAGTACATTTTCTTTTCCCACAGCTTCTGCAGTCAGTGCCGCCGATGCCGCAGAATCGACGCCGCCCGAAATTCCGATTATACACTTTGAAAATCCGGCGCTGCTCATCTGGTCCTTTATAAAACCGACGAGCAAATTTCTAACAATTTTCGCGTCTATGTTTAACTCTGCCGGGACAGTTCGTTTTTCCATATTCATATTTTCACTATGCAGATTTCATTTCTTTTAGACTATTTCTGATTATATCAATTCCCTGGTCAACTTCCTTTTTGGATAAATTCAATGGAGGCCTGAAGCGGATTGTACGATTACTGCATCCAATCAGTATAAGTCCTTTTTCGAGTGTTTTCGCTCTGAGCAGTTCACGGTTCTGGCTGGTATCCAGATCCATTGCGCAGAATAATCCAAGCCCGCGGACATTGCTTATCAACAATCGAAATTCCTTTTCAACTTCGAGAAGTTTTTTCAGCAAATAGTCTCCTACAAGGCGGGCATTTTCAACAAGATTTTCTTCTTCGATAATTTCCAAAATCCGGGCGGCACGCACCATATCCGTCAGGTTGCCTCCGAATGTTGAGTTAAGGCGGCTTGGTACATGAAAAACATTATCCATAACTTCATCCACGCGCTTGCCTGCAACAAATCCGCATACATGCATCTTTTTACCGAAAGACATCATATCCGGTTTTACAAAATACTCATGAGCCCACATTTTACCTGTTATGCCTACGCCGACCTGCACCTCATCAAATATGAACATAATATCGTTTTCATCGCAGATCGTGCGCAATTTCGTAAAAAATTCTTTCCGAAAATGATTATCTCCGCCTTCTGCCTGAATGGGTTCGATAATAAGCGCGGCAATATCGTCCGGATTCTGATGAATGGCGTTTTTAATCTGTTCGATTGCCGTTGCTTCTTCTTTTTTTACTCTTTCAATCACCTCATCCGTGATCGGAAATGTAAGTATTGGATTATCAATGCGCGGCCATTTAAACTTTGGGAAATATTTGATCTTAACGGGATCGGTATTTGTCAGCGACATCGTATAACCGGTACGGCCATGAAATGCATTTTTAAAATGAATAACCTGGGTACCTACTTCCCGTGCATATCCTTTTGCCAGATTCTTTCTAATTTTCCAATCAAAGGCAGTTTTTAATGCATTCTCAACTCCCAATGCGCCTCCGTCGATAAAAAAAGCATAAGGCAGGTACGACGGTTGAGCTATCCTGGAAAATGTTTCGACAAATTCTGCAAGTTCTACTGAATAGACGTCGGAATTGGAAGGTTTATTGACGCTGGCATTCGTAAGTATTTTCAGAAATTCCGGTTCCGTAATTTTGGGATGATTAAACCCGATTGCATTAGAAGCAAAAAAAGTGAAGAAATCCAATAATTCACGATTTGATTTTGAATCATAAACATAAGAACCGTGGCTTTTTTGGAAATCGACGACGATGCTGAAGCCGTCTGCAAGCATATGGCGGCTTAGAGTTGAATGTACTTCAGAAGGTGTAATTACTGCCGGTTTTTTAGCAGCAGGTTTCTCAATTTTATTTTCAGACATGATGCACCTCGAAATTCAAGAATTAAACAGAATCGGTTTTTAAAATATGCAGTATCGATAATGCATATAAGCCGATCCATCAGAAGAATTCCTGATGCTCGTACAGCGAAACTATGTAAGGCCGGCCTGTCATATCTTAAGTTACAAATATCTGAAAATAAAAGCCAAGTTTGAAAGAACATACTGCTAATAATTGTCAATTTGAGCCCTTTGAAGCCTGCCGCTGTAATCTATATATATTGATTTCCATTCCGTAAAGAAATCATATACCGCCCATCCGCCCTCACGGTGGCCGTTACCGGTTTGTTTTACGCCTCCGAACGGAAGATGCGCTTCAGCACCGATTGTCGGAACGTTTATATAAGTAATTCCAGCCTGGATATCGCGTATTGCTTCGAATGCTTTATTCACATCCTTCGTGTATATAGAAGAAGAAAGTCCGTACATCGTTCCATTCAAAATTGCTATGGCATCTTCAAACGAAGCTGCCCGGATTACTGAAAGAACAGGACCGAATATCTCTTCCTGGGCAATGCGCATTGTCGGTTTCACTTTATCGAATATAGTGGGTTCAAAAAACCAGCCCTTCGTCAACTCGCCTTGATAAGGGATAGAACCGCCGCATACCAGTTCAGCACCTTCAAATTTACCGATTTCAACATACGACTGAACAATTCTTCTCTGCGCTTCGTTTATGCATGGCCCGACATCTATAGTGGGAAGCAATCCGTCGCCCAGTCTGAGCCGCTTAGTTCTTTCGACCAGCATTTCCATGAATTTATCGTGGATTTTTTCATGCAGAATCAGGCGGCTGGTTGCGGTACAGCGCTGTCCAGTTGTGCCAAACGCACCCCAGAGCACACCGTCAAGCGCCAGGTTAAGATCTGCATCATCCATCACGATTTGTGCATTCTTCCCGCCAAGTTCAAGCGACACTCGTTTAAGAGTTGCACTTGCATCGCGTGAAATTTGTTTGCCCGTTTCGGATGAACCCGTGAATAAAATCATATCAACGCCGGGATGCGTAACAATTGCATTACCCGCTTCGGCACCGTTGCCGTGGACAAGATTGATGACGCCTTCAGGTAATCCCGCATCCATCATTAATTGAACAAGCGTAGTGGCAGTCTTCGGCGTATCGGATGCCGGTTTGAAAACGACGGTATTTCCGGACAGTATTGCGGGAAAGATTCCCCAGGCCGGAATTGCCATTGGGAAATTCCAGGGAGTGATAATTCCTGCTACTCCGACAGGAACACGAATTGCCATAGCAAATTTATTAGGCAGTTCAGAAGGAACTGTATGTCCGAACAGCCGCCGTCCTTCGGTCGCGGCATAATATGCCGTATCGATTCCCTCCTGCACATCGCCGCGCGTCTCATCCAGCACCTTACCCATTTCACGCGTCATCTCGCGGGCAAGTTCTTCCTTGTTCTTGACGAGAAGGTCGCCTATTTTTCTCAGGATATCGCCGCGAGCCGGCGCCGGCATCAATCTCCATTTCTCATATGCCGTACGGGCAGATTTCACCGCTTCATCGACATCTTCCTTACCTGATTTTGGGAACATGCCTACTATATCATCCCAATTGGCCGGATTTCTGTTGGCTATTGTTTTACCCGATTTTGCATCAACCCACTGGCCGTTGATGAAATTCTGGAACTTCTGAGGCATGGCGAACCTCCAGTCTTAATGTATTCCTACACGTTTAAAAATATAATCGATATGTTTTAAACTTCTTTTCGGATCGAACAACTCATCCAGTTCTTTCTTCGAGAGCACTTTCATAATCTCTTCGCTTTCAATAAGCAGGGCCTTAAAATCCATTTCTTTACCTGAAGCGGTTGATCCCTGTTTCCAAACCTTCATCGCCTGTTCCTGAACGATTTTGTATGCATCTTCCCGCTTCATTCCTTTTTTCGTCAAAGCAAGAAGGACTTCCTGCGAGAAAATCAGACCGCGCGTCTCATTTAAATTTCGTTTCATATTTTCGGGATAGACCGCCAAATTTTCTATTATCCTGATCATATCGCCGAGTATAAAATCAAGTATGATACAGCTGTCGGGTATAATAATCCTTTCAACCGAAGAGTGCGAAATGTCCCGTTCATGCCATAAAGCTACGTTTTCCATTGCCGCCAGAGCATTTGACCTGAGAATCCGGCTCAGACCTGCAATCCTTTCACAGACAACCGGATTTCTCTTATGCGGCATCGCTGAAGAACCTTTCTGGCCTTTTGAGAATGACTCTTCTGCTTCGAGCACTTCTGTTTTTTGCAGATGCCGGATTTCAGTGGCGATTTTTTCCAGCGTGCATCCGCAGATTGCCAGCGTATTCATATATTCTGAATGCCTGTCCCGCTGCAGTATCTGTGTGGAAATCTGTGCAGACGCTAATCCCAGTTTCTTGCATACATACTGCTCTACCGAAGGATCGATATGCTGATATGTGCCTACAGCTCCGGATATTTTTCCGACAGAGATTGTTTTAATCGCGGCTTTAAGCCGTTCAATATCACGTTCAATTTCTGCATACCACAGAGCCAGCTTTAAGCCAAATGTCACCGGTTCCGCATGAATTCCATGCGTCCTGCCGATCATAATGGTCTGTTTATATTCTTTTGCCCGTTTTGCAAGGACTATCCGCAATTTCTGCAAATCCTCAATCAGGATTTCACCCGACTGCTTCATCTGCACTGCCAGTGCTGTATCCAGTATATCGGACGATGTCATGCCGAGATGGATGAAACGCGAATCCGGACCCACATTCTCACCTACATTAGTCAGAAATGCAATCACGTCATGTTTGACTTCACGTTCGATCTCCAGAATCCGTGCAACATTGAATCTCGCTTTTTCCTTAATAACTTTCACGGTTTTTTTTGGAATAATGCCGAGCTTCGCCTGCGCTTCGCATGCAAGCGTTTCAATTTCCAGCCATATACGAAATTTGTTTTCGTCTTCCCAAATTTTACCCATTCCCGGGCGTGTATATCGTTCTATCATCATTTTCCCTTCGGCGTTGCAGCCAGTTTTAAATTAATATCTATAATTTTACGTTCACGATAGACCTTGAATTTCAGTATATCGCCCGGACTTAATTCTATCATCACTGCAAGAATATCGCTGTCCGCATTCACTTTCTCACCGTTTACTTCCATGATAATATCACCGACCTTAAGTCCGGCTGATTCAGCAGGACCTCCCGGATGAATATCGCTTACAATTACACCCTGCGGTTTGCTCAGTCCGAAATACTGAGCAATGCGTGCATCGACAGGCTGAACATCAAAACCTGCCGTAATATCATGCGCGATTCTTCCTTTTGTTTTTAAATCGGCTACAACTTTTTTTACTTTATTGATAGGAATCGCAAATCCGTATCCGATATAAGTATTGCTTTGCCCGGCGGTGAATATTAATGTGTTCATCCCGATCACTTCGCCGCTGCTGTTAACAAGAGGACCGCCGCTGTTTCCGCCGTTTATAGCAGCATCTGTTTCAATCATATCCCGATAATACCTGTTCTGCAGGCGGCCTAATTTCATTCCTGTACCGCTGATAACACCTACGGTTACAGTCGGTTTATCGTTTATTTCAAACAGGCCGAATGGATTGCCAAGTGCAATTGCCCATTCGCCGATCACGACATTATCAGAATTGCCCATTGTAACATAGGGAAGATCTTTTCCATCGACTTTGAGCAGGCAGATATCAGATGCAGGATCTGTCCCGACAAGCTGGGCTTTCATCTGTTTGCCTCCCGTTATGGTTACCGTAATATCCGTTCCATTTCCTGCAACATGATCGTTGGTTACTATATAACCGTCCGGCGAAATGATAAATCCGGATCCGAGTCCCTTAACTTCCTGATTATATATACGATCTCCGAAAAACGGTTTGAAAAACGGATCGTCGAAAAATTGCGAGAACGGATCACGGTACCGAATTTGCTGCACTGCGATAACATTTATACCGACCACGGCGGGACTTAATTTCGCTACCGCGCGTGTAATTGCATTCTGCCGCGATACAGTAATCTGGTCATTTTCCTGCTGATTGTTTTCCTTGGTAGAAGCTTCTTGAAATGCCTGATCGAAAGTTGTACTGGCAGCCTGTGCGGTCTGAACTCCGGATGGTTTTACAGTATATCCTATGCCAAAACCGATAATTAATAAAACAATTGAAATAACTAAAAAACGTATATATGGATTGTTCATTATTAAACCTTTTCAAAAAATAACTGACTTTTCGTTTTTCAGTAAATTCTTAACAGTATCCAGATGACTTATTAAAAGAATCCCGCTTATTATAAACGATAAATACCTGTAATCAGTTGCAGAAATATCATTAAACATAAAAATATCTATACACGAAAAAGGCAGAATAAGTATAATAAAAGGTGCCAGAATAATAGCAGCAACATTCGCCTTTAGAATATCTTTTGTGATCTTGTACAAGACAAACCAGGTCACACACCATGCAATTGTATAACCTATTCCAATCGCAAACGAACCGCCGGCCGCCGTCGCTAATCCTTTACCGCCATGGAACCGGAGCCAGACGGGATAATTGTGGCCTATAATTGCTCCGCTCAATGCCATAGACTGCGTCCAGAATGTTCCGTCAATAATATATCCAGCAGCGAATGTAATTGTTAATCCTTTTATTGCATCCAGTACGCCGACAAGAATTCCGGTTTTTCTGGATTTAGTTACATCAAATGCATTAAAAGCACCGACGTTTTTACTGCCCTGTTCACGAATATCCGCTCCGGCTTTCCAGCGGACGATAATATAAGCCGTCGGAATGGAGCCGACAAGATATCCGGCTAAAAAACATAAGATGATAATCAATAAATTTTATCCGTATTATTCTGGATTAAATCATCTCTCTAATAAAATTACGGAAAAGTGGAAGGTAAAGCAACTTGAGGCGATAAAACCATTGTTCTAACAGTGAAAATGCCTTTCAGCAGATTGTTAAATATTTATACTTAGCGTAAAAGCACCATCTTTTTCTGAAATACATGATGCTTATTCTGCCCGTCTTTTGCCGTAAGCC
>JAFGLB010000078.1 GCA_016928255.1 Bacteroidota bacterium | reverse complement strand
TTTTAAAACAACGCTGGAATACTCGCGTTTGAGCAGTTCTATTTCCATATCCTGCAGCTGTTTTACCAGCTCGTTGTATTTTTCAGCTTTTTGTGCCTGGCGTTCAAGAGAATTCACCGCTTTTTCCACTCCGCGTATAATATCATTTACACGCGTTAGATCCTGCCGAACGACTTCCAGCCGCCTGACAGCCTCTTTTCTGCGGAATTTATATTTTGTGACACCGGCTGATTCTTCAAATAGACGGCGCCTCTCATCTGAATTATCGCTTAGAATGCTTTCCACCATCTTCAATTCAATTACCGAGTATGCATCGGAACCCATGCCGGTATCCATGAACAAATCACGGATATCCTTTAACCGGCAGAGCGTTTTATTCAAATAATATTCACTCTCGCCTGAACGGAATACGCGCCGCGTGATGGTCACTTCCGAATATTCGGTCGGCAGGATCCCTTTCGTATTTTCAATTGTTATTGAAACCTCCGCAACATTCAAAGGCTTTCGTGATTTGGTGCCGTTGAATATCACATCTTCCATTTTATCCGACCGAAGAGTTGTAGGGCGCTGTTCGCCTAACGCCCAGCGGATCGCATCAACAACATTCGTTTTCCCGCAGCCGTTAGGACCTACGATTGCAGTCAATCCTTCATCGAATGTCAAATTCACTTTTTGTGCAAATGATTTGAATCCAAATATTTCCAGTTTGGATAAATACATTATCCGAGATTCTGTGCGAGATGTATTATTAGTTTCACATACGAACTGAGAGCATACACTGAATCGTAATAGAAGTATAATCCGCCAAGAAGAAGTATACAGACACACATTCCGCCGATATAGGTCTTTATCAGCGAAAGATCGTAAATTACAGAAATCCCCTTCAGAACTCTCAGGAAAACCCAGAAAAGAAAAACAAAAATAATTACAAGCGATGGAATAACATATGAGGGATTCTCCATAATTTTAAATAGACTCATGGCAAGCGGGCATAAAAATATTGCCGGAACCGCACTCCACACTGAAATGGAATATACATGGAACCATGAAACATGAGCTTTTACAAACCAGGCGGCAGTTTTTATCAACAATGCCAGGAGCATGCTCATGAAGAAGAAAATTCCGGTAAGTATGAAAATTCCCGCCAGCGGATGCCAGGTTGCATAAATAAAATTTTCTTTCAGAGAATCCGATACAAAAATATATGTCAGGATATAATCGGCAAATTTATCCCCGCGATAATGATACATTATACTGGAAAACAGGCAGCCAAGTGTAATCGAAACAGCACCTCCAAGAATAAGCGTGTGTATTATCGAAACCGTATGCAAATCGCGCAAATCAATGAAGAAATTATATGAACGGATTAACGACCGCTTGAGATTCTCACCAAAACGCCGGTTTGTAACTTCGTAGCCTATAAATATGATTACACACAATCCGATAAGTATATGCGCCCATGGAAAACTAATGCGGTAACTGCCTGCTGGAATTGCCGCCACTCGTTCTTCATTGTAAAGCGCACGGACAACTTCATACGCCAGCCGCTTTTCCCTTGCCTGGCTTAGTAAACCGACCGGATAAATATAATGATCGCCTGCCGGAAAGCTCAATATCGGCCGGTCTCCGCTCCAGTCTGTTAGACCTGCCGTAAAACTTCCTGCCGCTCCTGCTTCTTTTATTGCAGCGTAATACTGAAGATAAAACCTGGCCTGCGATTCCTGCGACGATGGATCACTGTAGCCTTTTCGATTTTCATGATCCACTTCTTTGCCGTAGCTTAAAACAAATAACGGCTTGCCCGTGTTTTTTTTCTTCCAATCGGATAATAACTGCTTGTATTGCTTTAAATTAGAGGCGGATGCAGTTATACCTACAAAATCAACATATGATGCACAGGTATCATTTTTTAGCATCTGTGTGCCATAATACACAGGCCGCGAATCAGATTCGCGCGCCAGCCCGCTCATCTCCTTAATAAAACCCGAAGCTTCATCATCCGCAGAATCGAATTGATCACCGATGCCCCATGCAGCCACAGCCGGAAAATGACTGTCACGTTCAATCATCTCCCTCATCTGGGCGTCAGCTAAAGATTTATATGAATCTCTGTTCAAAATATCAGCAGGGACATTCCATACCGGCATTTCTTCAAATACTGCTAATCCGTACCTGCTGCATAAATTCAGCATATATGGATGTGGAGGATGAAATGCAAACCGCACTGCATTTGCACCCAGCGATTTTATGAGGACAATATCTTTTTCCATCTGCTCATAGGACAGCGAAGCTCCGTATGCCGGCGATTCTTCATGCCATACAACACCTTTAAGTGCAGTTTTTTTGCCGTTAATAACAAGACCATTGCCTTCAATAAGCATCGATGAAAAACCGATGTTCAAACAATATTGATCTACGATAGTCTTACGCTTGCCTTCAATCGTAACAATATTTGTTTTTAGAATATAAAACTCGGGAGTCTCCGGGCTCCACAATTTCGGCGTGTTAATTGTCAGATCGAGCTGGAAATCTGTATTTTTGTTTGATTCCGGTAAGAACTGCGCCGATATTCCCTGGGCAACGAGCACATCTGAAAATCTTTCATACACTTCAGCATTAATAAAGTAGGCGGCCGGTTTTAATTTGGTTTTAACCGTATCATAACTCAGGTCCTGAAGCTGCTTACTGCTTATAACACCTTTCACATACAGAAGTGCCTGCTGTTTCTGCATCTGAACACTTGTGCGGACATTCACTCGGTCCACCCAGAGTTTCGGAGTCGCCAGAAGATAAATATCGCGCAATATCCCCCCGTAATTTTTCCATCCCCAGACCTGCTTGCGGACCGGCAGCGTGCCGTACGCATTAAGCTGGTTGTTTACAATTACTTTTATTGTATTTTCTTTTCCAATCTGAAGCGCTTCTTCAGGTATCTCGAATTCAAAACTTGTATAACCGCCAATGTGCTTACCGACAAATATTTCATTGATGTAAACTTCACATTCGTGATTGATGCCAAGCGCAACAAATTTAAATGCGAAGTTGTTAAGCAGATCTTCGTTTATTGTGAACGTCCGGCTGAACGTCATCCGTCCTTCATAGTCGATCGAGCTTGGAACTTTCACTTCCTTTTGAATATCGGACGCAAAAAGCCTGTCAATCCAGCTCTCTTTTTCGATAGATAAAGTCCAGGTTCCCGCTAAATCAATCTTTTTACGCGTGGGTGAATCGATGTTAATACCGGCATCCAGCCCTTCCAGGGTAGGCTGGCCGTTGGATAAAATCAGAGGCGTTCCGCATACTATAGTGCTAAAAGCAATAATTGCTGAAAGCGTAAGGAATGCGGAGAAAATGCCGGAAATATGAGGTTTTTTTGCCAATTCGATGAACTTGCTATACGCGGAAATTGCCGCTGACTGATTGTAATATAATACAAAATCTCAGCGAAAGCAATGAAATTCCCTTGCGTTTTTGTGGTTTTTCTGACTATTCTTTACTATGATAATGAAAAATATTGCGAGTTGGCATCTTTTTCTCGATCTTCGGCTGTTGAATGTATATCTTATTGTTTGTCAAAAAAAAGCGAGATGATTATGACCAGACCTATTCTTTCCTATACTGTCGCGCCTTCCATCCCACAAGAACTCCAATGCCTCCAGGAAATTGCTTATAATCTGCTCTGGGTTTGGGACAATGAATTGATGGAGCTGTTTATGAGGATCGATCCGGATTTGTGGGAACTTACAAACCATAATCCGGTGCAGATGCTGGGAATGATCCGGCAGGAACGGCTGAATACGCTGACAAGAGATGATGCATTTCTTCTGCAAGTCGAACGGGCCCGAAGACGTTTTACCGACTACAAAGACACAGGTTCGAGCTGGTTTCAAAAAACTCATCCCGATGCAAAAAATAAATGCATCGCATATTTTTCAGCGGAGTTCGGATTAACCGAGTGCCTGCAGAATTACTCAGGCGGTTTAGGAATCCTCTCAGGCGACCACCTTAAAGCAGCAAGCGATCTCGGATTGCCTCTCGTAGGTATGGGATTACTATATCAGCAAGGTTATTTCCGCCAGTATCTGAACGCCGACGGCTGGCAGCAAGAACGCTATCCGGAAAATGACTTCTATGAACTTCCCTTAAAACCGGTAATTGACCCCGAAGGAAAACAAAAGACTATTGCCCTTGATCTTCCCGGCCGGCGTGTAATCGCACAAATTTGGCAGGTGCAGGTTGGAAGAGTGGCCTTATACCTCCTCGATACGAATATTCCGGTAAATTCACAGGAGGATCAGGACATCACCGATCAGCTGTACGGAGGCGACCGTGAAATGCGTATTAAGCAGGAAATTCTGCTCGGTATCGGCGGGTACCGTGCACTTAAAGCAATGGGATTAAACCCGGCAGTCTATCATTTAAATGAAGGACATTCTTCATTCCTGACATTAGAACACTGCCGCAATCTCATGCACGAACATCATACAACTTTCACAGAAGCACGCGAACAAACCATTGCCAGCACGGTTTTTACTACACATACACCTGTACCTGCAGGCAACGATTATTTTGAACCGGGGCTGATAGAAAAATACTTTAACCATTATTATAAAGAACTTGGACTTACTGCGGCGGAATTTCTCGGACTTGGCCGTGAAAATCCTGCCAATACCGCTGAATCTTTCTGTATGACAATACTGGCACTAAAAATGTCGGGACGCAGCAACGGGGTAAGCAGGCTGCACGGAAAGGTTTCCAGAGAGATGTGGAAAAATGTCTGGCCCGGAGTTCCGATTAGCGATATACCTGTAGTATCAATCACAAACGGTGTGCATGCGCCCTCGTGGATCAGCCGTGATCTGGCAGAGCTGTTGGATCGGTACCTTGGTCCAGGCTGGCGTGAAGATGCAGACCAGCAGTATTGGCTGTGGGGCAGAGTGCATCAAATTCCGGATGAAGAACTCTGGCGCACACATGAACGCCGCCGAGAACGATTAATTGCTTTTGCACGCAACCGTTTGAGGACACAGCTCGAAGCCCGCGGCGCGACTCCCTCCGAAGTCGCTCAGGCAAACGAGATACTTAATCCAGAAGCGCTGACAATCGGTTTCTCGCGGCGCTTCGCTACTTATAAACGCGCCACACTGCTGCTGCGCAACCCTGAACGCCTGATAAAAATTCTAACCGACAAAGATCGTCCTGTTCAATTTATTTTTGCAGGCAAAGCGCACCCGAACGACAATCCGGGCAAAGAATTAATCCGTAAAATAATCCATTTTGAACGCCGTCCTGAAGCACGCAGGCGAATGGTATTCATCGAAGATTATGATATAGTGGTTGCCCGCTACCTTGTGCAGGGTGTCGATGTCTGGCTGAATACACCACTGCGCCCGCAGGAAGCGAGCGGTACAAGCGGAATGAAAGCAACGCTTAACGGTGCAATAAATGTGAGTGTACTGGACGGCTGGTGGGCCGAGGCCTGCAACACAAATACCGGCTGGGCTATCGGCCGCGGAGAGGAGTACAGCGATGAAGAATACCAGAACGAAGTGGAATCAAATGCACTCTTCGATCTGCTCGAGAAGGAAATAATTCCGTTATTCTATACACGTATGACGGACGATCTTCCGCGTCAATGGATACTGAAGATGAAAACTGCAATGCGTGCTATCGGTCCTGAGTTCAATACGACTCGTATGGTACGCCAGTATATCGAAGAGATGTACATGCCCGCACTCCAGCGTGCCGAAATTCTCGCAAAAGACAACCTGGAACATGCAAGACAGCTGGCTGCATGGAAACAAAACCTGCGTACTAATTGGAGCACGCTGAAAATTCTGGAAGTAAAAAATGAAAGGCTTGACGGGTTTAAGGTAGGCGATTCCTGCGTCATTCATGCCTGGCTGGATCTCGGCAAATGCAGGGCTGATGATATTTCAGTTGAATTATTCTACGGACCGCTGAATGCTAACGGCAATATAGAATCAGAAAAAACATCGCCTATGCAGTATCTCAAACAGGCGGAAAACGGATCGCACGAATTCGTAGGAACAATAAAGCTCGATAAAAGCGGACGCATCGGACATACAGTACGAGTACTGCCAAAACACCAGGATATAGATAATCCGTTCCGCGAAGGCCTGATCCTTTGGGCTCAGAAAAAATAACTGCACGGCCGATAAATAAATCGGTGATGGCGGCAAAATTTTTTATAAGAGTATTACCTCAAGAGGAATATTCCCGCCTTTTTTATTAACTTATGGAGGTTGACGGTAAAAATTCTTATTATTCTCAAAAGTGGCATTTAATATTAATATTGCAGGCTAACATGAGATTATCTCTTCTAAAAAAAATTCTTGTTGCTGTTTTTCTTGTCGCCTCTGCACTCATTATCTATGCATGGTTCATTGTAAGGCCGAAATATGAGTCATCGATTCTTGCAGAAAAATTGGCGGTTGTCAGGTACGTGCAAAAAACATGTATGGATAATATCGACTACACTATTACAGGATGGTCGCGCATACCGCGATTGATAATTTCTCAGGTTGCCGAAAGACCCAATGAAGGCGAATCAATTTTACGTACGATGATGACTCTCCATCCCGAAATCATTCAAATTCGGATTTACTCATTCGGGCCTTCAGATGAACTTATGAGCCGCGATACATCATATCCGCTTCTTAACCTGCAGGTTCCGGACAGCCTGTGGGTATATTCCAGGGTGGACAGCGTACTTCAGGTAGCTTGGTTCAAAAAAACAGAAGAACCTCTGCATATATTTGCGATGCGAATGAGGTTCCAGGCACATGGCATTCCGTTCACATTATCAATTATATGGAATGCAAAGCAGTTTAATGATATGATTGATGAATTGCCGCTCGGAAAAGATTATTCAGCCGGTATTGAAAGTTCATCCGGAGCAGCAGTGCCGGATACTCCCGTAACCGGAGAAGATTTAAATGTTGTTTCCAGCGATTTCAAGTCGGCTCCTTACAAAATGCTGATAACCATGACTGAAAAAATTATTTCCACGCAGATCAAAGATTTTCTGCTTTACTCCGCTTTATTGGTTGTCGGACCAATGGTCATTTTATCGGTTCTCGGATGGCTGCTGGCTCTTCAGATAAAAAGATTCATAAATAAAATGAAGATTTCCGCCGGTTCCGACATTAAAAAGTGAAACCTGCAAAACATATCTCCCCTGCCGAAGAAACGGCCCTGATAAAAAAAGCACAATCAGGCGATGATCATGCCTTCACGCGGCTTGTAAGAATCTACGAAGATACTGTTTACGGATTTGCTTATAAAGTCTGCCGCGATAAAGCTAAAGCAGAAGAGACATGGCAGGATACTTTTGTAAACGTATACCGTAAATTGAACCAATTCGACTCCAAATCAAAATTTTCAACCTGGCTCTATAGTATAGTCGCAAATAATTGCCGAATGAAACGCCGCAAAACAAAACTTGAATTGGCGAGCACATATATTGATAAACATCAGGATTCTCACAGCCGCATGGAATCGAATGAAAATCCGCCTGCAGTTGCAGCATGGCGCGATACGCCTCTTGATAAAATGATGAACGCCGAATTGAAATCCAAGCTGGATACGGCAATTCAAAAACTTCCATACGAATACCGTGTTGTTTTTATATTACGGGATATCGAAGAACAATCGGCGGAAGAAACTGGAAAAATACTGAAACTCTCCGTCCCTGCAGTAAAATCAAGACTTCGCCGGGCCCGTATTTTCCTGCGTGAACAATTAAATGAGTATATGACTGCATGAAAAGAAAGAATCTATCCTGCAAAAAGATTGCAGAGTATATCTGCAGTGAATTAGGCGGGAACATTGACTCGCCTGAATGCAGGAAAATTAAAAATCATCTGAAAGCATGCCCGAAATGTGCATCATACCTGGATAGTATGAAGAAAACGATTCGTTTGTACAAAAAATATCCGAGCCCGAAAACGACCGGTAAATGCCGGAAAGAACTATATACGATACTCAAATTGAACTTTAAAAAACGTAACAGTTCAAATAATTGTTTAAAGAAAAGTAAAAGAACGTGAATAATTTGACGCTCCAGCAAAAAATCGTTTATCCGATTCTGGGAGCATTCGCTCTCATAATAGCTGCCGGCTGCTGGTACTTCGTATCCGCTCAAATTGATGAAACTGAATTCTGGTACCGGGAAGAGCTGCGTTCTCTTACCGAAGCTTCAGGATTTATGCCTCATTCATCTGCAGCAGAACTGGCGCAATTAAAACATCTTCAATTTCATATGATCCATTCTTCAGAAAATACAGGTATAGACAACAGAAGCGAGATTGAAAAAAAAGCAGCTGCTGCATTTAAACGCAATCCAAAAATTAAATTGTATATCGAAGAAATCAGTGTAAAAGACGAAGCCTTTCTTGCGGTTTTTAAATCAAACAGCCTAAAACCTGAATGTACTGCCTGTCATGCAAAATTCGACGTACATCCTGCTGCAAGCGGACAGGAAGAAAATTTGACCGTGCTGTTCGGCTTCTCGGGATCGCTGGAAGAAATCCGCTCCGATGAAAATAAGCTGAAGTTATTTGCTGCATTGACTGCCCTGGCGGCCATTGCCGTTTTAGGATGGGCATTTCACCGGACTATGAAAGTCATTTTAATCGATCCGATAAGGGAGTTAAAAATGCAGACTGAGATTGTTGCCGGTTGCGATCTAAGGAAGGTATCAACTCCGGCACTGGAACGTAAACTGACTTCTGCAGATGAAATGGGATACGTGACCCGTGCATTCGTAACAATGATACAAATGCTGAGAGCGAATATAAGAAATATGTATGAAGCATCAAACGAGGTCGCAGACGCATCAGCCCAGATTACATCGAGCATAGAAGAAATTGCAGCCGGGGCGCAGGAACAAGCAAATCATGCTACTGAAGTGTCCAACTCAATCGAAGAAATGACCAGGTCTGTTATGCTTAACAGTAAAAGCGCCGATGAAGCTGTAAGAACCGCGGAAAAAGCACGCCTGACGGCGGAAAGAGGAGGAAAAATTGTCTCTGCAACAGCCGAGGGAATGAAAAAAATCGCAAAAGCTACCAGCAGAAGTTCAGAAATAGCAAAAGCACTGGAGAAATCAAGCAAGAAAATCGGAGAAATTGTAAAACTGATAAACGATATTGCCGATCAAACAAGCCTCCTGGCGCTTAATGCCGCAACGGAAGCGGCACGTGCAGGTGAGCAGGGCAAAGGATTCAGCATTGTGGCCGATGAGGTTCGCAAACTCTCGGAGCGGACCATGAAAGCAACGAAAGAAATCGAAACAATGATTAAAAATATCCAGCAGGAAACCGGTCGGGCTGTAATATCGATGGATGAAGGTACACTGGAAGTAAAAGAAGGAATGAAGCTGGCGGATCAGGCCGGACAATCTCTCAGCGAGATAGTGGATATCTCGCAAAAAGTAACAGAAAAGATTTCACAAATTGCCGCATCCAGCGAACAGCAATCGACTACCAGTGAACAAATTACACAAAATGTGGAGGTCATCCATTCTGTAACAAAACAAATGGCCGATAATACAAAGGAAGTAGCATCCGCCTCTGAGAGCCTGAAACTGCTCACCGGACAGTTAAAAGAAGCAGTGAATCAGTTTAGGCTGGATAAAGAAATGTAACAAAACGGTATTTTCAGGTGATTGTATTAATCTGGTTTTATTTTTTTTGGCCACCTTTTCTGGCTGCAGACACAGCAAGATCAAGTGAACAAGAATCCTGTTATCTAACACGTTGACAAAGATTTGCTCCTGGTACTAAACAGATCACTTGAAATTCATTAGTTATCAGTACACACTTGCTATATCGATGGGTTCAGTTCCTTTATTGCATTTTGTAATGGAATTACTCATCTTAGTCCTGTCATCCAGGCATTGCACGAAAAGTCTCAATGTAAATGTCACTGTAGTTTTTGGGAATCAGTAAAAGCTCTTTAGAGAACATGACCAACACCAAGGAGGGTAAATCATGGAATATGAGCTTACGTCGTCTATTAATGAAGGGACACTGGAAATCAAACTCTCCGGTAAAGGTGCCGATCATAAAGATGCAGGCAAACTTTTATCGACAATAGCAGAACTGATAGCAGCAAGACACCCAAAACACATCCTTATTGATATCCGATCGATTCAAAACCGTCTTGGATTTCTGGATGCGTATCAGCTGATACATTCTGTCCCGCCGGGGACTTCACATATTAAAACTGCAATAATCGACAGAGAGGAACATAAAAGCCTGCAGAATTTTTACGAAACAACATCGGAAAATGCAGGATTCGTCGCGCATTTCTTTTCAGATGAAACAGCTGCCAGGACTTGGCTCGTATCGTAATACCTGCAATAAAATGTAATGTCTATTCGAACCGAAGCACTTTGCTATTTGGTCTCTCTTTCTTTATCTTTTAGGTAAGCATCCTTAATAAATCTGTTACTCTAACGTCATTAATTTGGTTTCTATATGAAAAACAGAAAACTCGTAGGAATACTGCTTTTAATCGCATCTCTTTTTATGATAGCCGGTATAATTGTCAATAACAGCATTTTATGGACAATAGTTGATGGTATTGTCATATTAATTTGCTGTGGGAGTGCAATGTACCTGCTGATTCAAAAAGACAAATAAAGAGAATACTCATGCTCAAACAAATTTTCACATTTATCCTTTTCTTCTGTCTGTATTCAGGTATTCTGCAGGCGCAGAATGTTGTCACATTGAAAATCGACGGCGTGATAAATCCCGCAGCAGCGGCATTTATTGAACGAGGCATTGAGTTAAGCCGCGAGAAAAATGCTGAATGTCTAATAATACATCTGGACACGCCAGGCGGACTGCTAAAATCGACGCGTGTAATCGTCAGTTCATTCCTGGAATCAGAAATTCCGATCGTAGTATATGTCTCTCCCGGAGGCGCACAGGCGGGTTCTGCCGGAGTTTTTATTACTATGGCAGCTCACATTGCCGCAATGGCGCCCGGAACGAATATCGGAGCGGCTCATCCTGTAGACATGGAAGGAAAAATGGATTCGGTAATGAGCGACAAAGTTACTAACGATGCGTCTGCTTTTATTCGCACAATAGCCGAAAAGCGAAATCGAAATATAAAATGGGCGGAAGATGCTGTCCGGAGAAGCCAATCCATCACCGAAACAGAAGCACTCGATACAAATGTTATTGATTTTATTGCAAAAAACCTGGATGACCTGCTTCTACAGATTGACGGTAAACAAGTTGAAACGGTAGATGGAACTGAAACATTAAATACAAAAGGCGCCCGTATTGAATCCATGGAAATGGGGTGGGTTGAGAGGCTGCTGGATGTTCTGAGCAATCCGAACATTGCACTTATTCTTTTCCAGCTTGGTGTATTAGGATTAGTACTTGAACTATATAATCCCGGCTCTATTTTTCCCGGCGTTGTCGGTGTTATCAGTCTGATACTTGCATTCTATTCTATGCATACTTTACCGATTAATTATGCCGGACTTGCTCTTATAATATTTGGAATAATACTTTTCCTTCTTGAAATCAAGATCGTAAGTCACGGCATGCTGGCAATAGGCGGCGCCATATCAACTTTTTTTGGATCAATTATGCTAATACGCACTTCAAGTCTGCTTGAGTTCGCAGAGATCTCATGGTCGGTTATAATCATTAGTGTCACTATTACAACAGTCTTTTTTGTCTTTCTAATCGGGTTAGGATTAAAAGCACAAAAGAAAAAGCCGACAACCGGAGGCGAGGGAATAATTGATAAAATTGGAGTAGCTATCACTTCATTAAATCCGGAGGGAACTGTAAAAGTGGAGGGAGAATTATGGCAGGCTGAATCGACAACCGGTACAATTAATAAAGGTGACCTTGTTCGTATTATTCAATTACAGGATTTGAAACTTAAAGTCGAACAAGTCAAATAAACAACATCAATAAAGTGATGCCATTGGCAAAGGAGTATCTATGGAACAAATTCCAGTAACCATTATAGTTATTGCTATTGTATTCATCAGCATTATCGCCGCAAACTCGATAAAAATTTTGCGTGAATACGATCGCGGAGTAATATTTAGATTGGGCCGTCTTTTGGGAGTAAAAGGACCCGGACTTATCTGGTTATGGCCGGGTATTGATAGAATGGTAAAGGTGAGTCTGCGAACAGTTGTAATGGACGTTCCCCCCCAGGATATCATCACACAAGATAACGTTTCACTAAAAGTGAATGCTGTAGTCTATTTCCGTGTTATGCAGGCGGAAAAGGCTGTCGTATCCGTCGAAAATTATCTATTCGCCACATCCCAGCTTTCACAAACAACATTACGCAGTGTTCTGGGACAATCCGAACTGGACGATCTACTTTCACAGCGTGAAAAGATCAACCAAAAGCTCCAGCAAATTATCGACAGTCACACAGAACCCTGGGGTGTGAAAGTCTCTAATGTTGAAGTAAAGCAGATCGATCTGCCGCAAGAAATGCAGCGGGCGATGGCGAAACAGGCGGAAGCCGAACGCGAACGCCGGTCAAAAGTTATTGCAGCAGAAGGAGAATTCCAGGCATCGCAGCGGCTTTCGGATGCGGCAAAAGTATTAAGCGAACAGCCAAGCGCTCTTACACTGCGATATTTGCAGACGCTCCGCGAAATCGCGACGGAAAATAACTCAACGACCATTTTCCCGGTACCTATTGATCTGTTGAAACCGTTCATGAACATGGACAAACTGCAGAAATAAATAATGGACCCGCTGCTCTACGGACATAATCCAGAAGAGCGGATCGTTGCCGTCCATCAGCTGAACGATCAGACAATCAGATTGTTCAAACGCGTTGAAGGGAAGATTATCCATAGGGATGTGGAATTCTTCCCTTTCTTTTTTCTGTCGGATGAATCGCTCATAAAGGAATTTCCGAAAAAATTCTGGCTGAAAAGGCTTGCCGGCAGCAACTTCTATCAGTTTATTGCAGCATTTTCAAGATGGAGTGAAATGTGGGAAGCAATTCATTTCATCCTGCGGCAATATAACAAAAATCACCTGGCGCATATATCATCATTTCAGGAATTAAAAGAAATCCTGGTCCGTAATGAACCGGTCCGTCAGTTCCTCCTGCAATCCGGCATAACGCTCTTTAAAGGGATGGAGTTTAATGATCTTCTACGGCTCAGCATTGATATCCAATACGCACCTCCAAAAAGCAGAAAACAAGACGGAATAAATAAACCCGGCGAGAAACAAATCAACATAATAACACTGCTGACAAATAAAAATAAAAAATACATACTCAAGACGGTAAAACAAAATGAACATGACCTTCTTGAGCGATGTGTGCGGCAGATCAACGAAATAGATCCCGATGTTATAGAAGGATCTGATCTGTACGGAACGATTCTCCCGGCTCTCAGCAGGGCATCCGAGCGGCATCATATACCGCTCACTATCGGCAGGGATGGAAGCGACATGAGAATGCCGGGCGGTCCGGGCGAGACTGAATGGTATTCATTTGATGTTTTCGGGAGACACCTGGTGGATATTTCAGCTGTTGCCGAAGCAAAAATCAATACCAGAAGATCCGATCAATCATTAAGCCTATTTGCCCTGGCAAAACATTATGGCATTCCTTACAACTCAAAAAAAACTTCATCCTTATCAGGCACTAAAGGTTATAAACCTGCCTCTAAAGAACTGGCAGACCAATCCTTGCAGAATGCAGTTATAGGACAGCAGATAAGTAATTTGCTGCTGCCTCCGCTTTTTTATCTGGCTCAAATTTGTCCTTTCAATTTCAGGATGCTGATTTTTACCGGAGCAACTTCACGTATCGAATCATTAATGCTGAGAGAATATGTGCGGCAAAAGCATTCGGTTCCAAAACCCATGGAAGGCTCGCGTAACATCAGCATTCCGGCAGAGATTTATCGCGCAGGCGTCTTTTCTGATGTCGATTACATTGAGCTTGAGGGATTATATGCATCGGTAATCCTTCGCCAGAACATAAGACCTAGAACGGATCATTTGAATATTTTCCCCTCACTCCTGCAGAATCTGAATTCATTGAAAGGAAAACTGCTCGCGGAGAAAAATGGATCCCTGCCGCAGAAAAAAAATGATGGAATGCGGATTGATTCATTGAGTCACCTGCTGGATTCTTTTCAAATTTCGCTCGGCCATGCAAAATGCCTTTTTAACGATCCGGATGAAGCCGAAGCAATCGTATCAATAAGCCGCGATATTCTAAAGGAAATTATACGTCAAATCGAGCTATTTAATGCTGTAATCATTCAATCGGATGACCGGGGTTTTTTCCTTCTTATGCCGGATAATATTATCGGAGACGTTAACATTACGAATTTCATCGAACGGCTTTCGAACACACTTCCTGCAGGTATATCTCTCGTCCGATCCTGCCGATATAGAAAAATGCTCAGCTACAGAAAAAGCAATTATGCCGTTCTTGATCAAAAAGATAATTTGCTGATAAAAGGCAACAGTCTGATTACACGCGGTATGGAACATTTTTTAAGAATATTTGTCCAGCGATTCATCGAATGCATGATAACGAACGATTTTAACAGACTTCATCACTTGTATGCAACCGTTTATACGCAAATTGTAAAGCATGCATGGACACCGGCAGATTTCTGCAGAACGGAAATTGCAAAAACGGATACTGAAACCTACCGGAACGAAGTTGCCGCCGGCCGGATTACACCTTCCCCTGCGCTGGAAGCAGCAGTCCGTTCAAGCCTCTTTGTTAAAGCAAACTCCCGGATTGCATACTACATTTCAGGAACAGAAAAAGACGCTAACATCACAGACTCTTCAAAGTTGGCTGAAGAGTGGAATCCTTTAAAAACCGATGAAAACACCGCCTATTACCTTACCAGGCTTCACGAAGCCGTAAATAAATTTAAGGAGTTTTTTGAACAATCGGCTCTGGATCGGATCCTTTCTTTAGACGGAATTTTTGGTTTTTCCAACGAAGGAATACGCATTCTTGAGCGAAAAACCATACCTGAAACAACCGATGTCAAATCTGATGCCGAGGAATACGGCATCTGGCTGGCTGAGAGGGATTAGACGTAAAAAATCAAAAACCTTGCTGTAAACACTTGCATTTTTAAATACCAAATTGTAATATTCTAACGTAATTCAATGCACCGGTTTTGTTTCA
>JAFGLB010000077.1 GCA_016928255.1 Bacteroidota bacterium | reverse complement strand
GGCATATTTCTTCTTAAACTTCTCAATACGCCCGGCTGAATCCAGCAGTTTTTGTTTGCCGGTGAAAAATGGATGACAGCTTGAGCAAATTTCTATATGCAGGTTACCGGCTGTTGAACGAGTTTCGAATACGTTGCCGCAGACGCAGGTAATAACAGATTTTTTATAAACAGGGTGAATTCCTTCTTTCATCTTAATCCTCAAAGCAATTTATAATGTTTTATACTGATAAAATACGGAAAAAAGGGAAGATTTGCAAAAGGATTTTTTCTTGTTATTACACTGCGGTATTTCGGCATATTAAAATGCCCTTATCCTTATTCAATTCTATGAACATTTACCGTCAAACATTTTACAGGCAACTTGAATTTTACTCACTATTTTGGTAGATT
This sequence comes from Bacteroidota bacterium, assembly GCA_016928255.1. GTDB lineage: Bacteria > Bacteroidota > Ignavibacteria > UBA10030 > UBA10030 > Fen-1298. The sequence continues at coordinate 10,980 of JAFGLB010000077.1, read as the reverse complement.
TCATCGAATGAAACGAACTATTCTTCTTTTTATAACCGTCGCCGGTCTCGCAGTCTTGCTCCCTGCACAGAAGGGATTATATGATTTTCTCCGCCTTGATGTGAATGCCCGCGCTGCAGGCCTTAACGGCAGTTTTGTCTCCATGAAAGATGATCCCAATGTATTGTTCTACAATCCGGCTGCGTTAGCAACATTAAGTAAACCTCGAATTTCTGCCAGCTACCTGGATATTATGATGGATGCCAGTATGGGATCGCTGAGTTACGCCCGGAATATTGACGGAATCGGAGATGTAGGCGGCGGTGTTACTTATATAAATTACGGCTCATTTACCAGGACAGATGCAAATCTTAATGAGCTCGGCACTTTCGAGGCAAAAGAACTTGCATTCATAGCAGGCATTGCCGCGCATTACGATGATGAAATCCTTTTCGGAGTTAATATAAAATATATTTATTCTTCAATCGCCGAATACAGTTCAACAGCGCTGGCGGTTGATTTCGGATTCCTTTACAATATTCCTTCTCAGAACCTTTCAATCGGCGGCAGTATTCTCAATCTGGGCACTCAGTTGAAAAAATACATCGGCACATCAGAATCTCTTCCACTTGATGTAAAAATTGGAATAACAAAACGCCCCGAACATTTACCAATAAACCTGAACCTTAATTTTCACCGCTTGAATGAGAAAACGGATAAATTTTTTGAGCGCTTCAATGCTTTTTCAGCCGGTGCTGAAATACTGATGAGCGAATCACTCCGCCTGCGCGTCGGATACAACAACAAACAGCATAAAGATTTGAAAATGGGTACAAGCGCAGGCCTTGCGGGTTTTTCTATGGGTGCCGGGATTATTATAAAAGACTACCAGTTTGATTACTCGTACAATTCCTTCACCAAAAACGTCGGGATACACCACATTTCCATTGGCGCGAGTTTATAACTCTCTTATCTAATTAATACCCGTAGTTATAACCGATTGCATGCAGTTATGCTGACCGAACCGGTTTCGATTTTTATTTACCGCGTGTATAAGGCACTGCCAGGTACTTTTCCGAATCTTTATGAGAATTATCGTACTCTTTCATGTCCAGCACTTTTTTATACTGTATTTCGGCGTATTGCCTTTTGCCCTGCATATCATAAATATTGCCGATAATCAAATTTGTCAATGCCATAAATCCGGACGGCTCATCTTTGTCAATTTTTCTGCTTAGTTCATCGCTTCGATACAAATACTGCAGCGCCGTATCAAATTTTCCCGACATAAAATCGAACTTACCAAGATAGTAGTAAGCTTCGCGGGCATCGTAAGTATCGTAGCCAAGCTGCTGATTTTTACACCGCCTTTCGATCTCGCCAAAAACTGTTTTTGCCTCGCTGATATATCCCATACTGACAAGACAGCGGCCTACATACCGGTGGAACATCGAATTGTCCGGGTATTTTGCATTCAGTTTTCTGGCAAGCTCAAGGGCTTTAGGAAAATCTTTTTCGTATACAAAATAATTCTGCATAAGAAAATACATAGACTCCACTTTTGCGTACTTGGCTTTTTCCGATGCCTGGCGAAGCTGCTCGAGGCCTTTTTCCCTGTCGCCTTTCGGAAAAAAAATCATTACAGGTTTTACAAACGGGTACTTATCGGGTACAACCGACGCATAATAATTATATATGCCTATTCCCAGCAGGACATCATAATTATTGGGTTCCAATTCATATGCTCTCCGCACGAGCGGCATTGCAATTACTCCGTCATTAGCCGCACCTATCCATTTACCCCTGTTTGCACGCAGACGCCCCCTGAAACCTACGGCGCCGCCGTTAAAAAAAAGTGCCGTTACGTCGTCCGGATTTTCATCCAGGCGCTGCTCGCACATTTCAATGACAACATCCAGCACCTTGTATAACTCATCATCCTGCGACTCATCATCAAAGTTGCTGATTATCCGCTCCCATAAAACCATTGCCTTAAAAAAATGTCCGGCCGGGTGATCGGGACGCATGCGGACAACTTCGGTAAAATCAGAATCCGCCCTGTCGAATTCAAAATTATACAGCTTATCAATACCCGTAAGAATTTTTTTATGAAGCACAGGATCCTGTATCCATTGCGAACGGGCATCAATGAAACCGGCAACGATGAATAGTATTATTAAAATGCTTTTCTTCTTCACTTTATTTCTAAATAGGTTAAAAAAAAGAGATAAATCTCATCACATTAACTTCTTCATCATGTATTCCTTAACTTTCGGGCCTGCTATACGTTCCTGAACCATTGTATCCCGGTCGCGTACTGTGACAGTCTGGTCCTGCAATGTCTGAGAGTCGATTGTAATGCAGTACGGCGTGCCGATTTCATCCTGCCTCCTGTATCTTCTGCCTACCGCTCCGCTGTCATCGTAGAACACTCTGAAATGAGGCCGTAAATCCGCTTCAAGTTTCCGTGAAAACTCCGGCATACCGTCGCGGTTGACAAGCGGAAAGATAGCTGCTTTTATGGGCGCTAGTTTATGATGCATCTTCAACACAACCCGCAATTCCATCTTACCGTCGGCATCCGGCGCCTCTTCCTCTTTGTACGAATCCACCAGAAAAGCCATAAATCCTCTGCTGGCACCCGCAGATGTTTCAATCACGAACGGGGTGAATTTTTCTTTGGTCTCTTCGTCGTAATACTTCATATTCTTGCCGGAAAACTCTTCATGCCTTGATAGATCGTAGTTTGTACGGTTATGGACACCTTCAATTTCTCCCCAGCCGAACGGGAACAGGTATTCAATATCGTATGCATCCTTTGCATAATGCGCCAGTTTATCCTTCGGATGCTGGTGCCATTGAAGCTTATCTCCGGTCATTCCCAGGTCTTTATACCACTGCATCCGTTCACTGCGCCAATATTCAAATTGCTGGTCGTCGGTGCCTGGTTTTACAAAAAACTGCATCTCCATCTGCTCAAACTCACGAGTCCGGAACAGGAAATTCTTTGTATTGATTTCATTCCGGAATGCTTTTCCGATTTGCGCAATTCCGAACGGTAGCTTTTGGCGCGATGCCGATTGGACATTCAGAAAGTTTACGAATATTCCCTGTGCCGTTTCCGGCCGCAGGAAGACAACTGATGAAGAATCCTCAACCGGCCCGACGAATGTTTTAAACATAAGGTTAAACTTGCGTGCTTCCGTAAACGTTCCCTTATTGCCGCAATTAGGGCAAGGCAGCATCAATACAATTTTGGCAGCATCCTGATCGGTCGCTACAAGTTTGGCAAATTCATCGATAATAGTTTCGTCCTTCTGCTGACCTGCGAACTTCTGGCTGTCGATTTCGCGGAGAACATCTTTCTTCTTTTTTACAGACAGATCATCGAAAAGAACGTCGATTCTATATCGTGCTTTGCACTGTTTGCAGTCAACCATCGGATCCGTGAAATTCTCGACATGTCCCGAAGCTTCCCACACCCGCGGATGCATTAGAATCGAAGCATCGATTCCTTCGACATTCTCGCGATACGTCATACTTTTCCACCACTGCTGTTTCAGGTTATTAAGCATTTCAACACCAAGAGGGCCGTAGTCCCAGCATCCGTTCAAACCGCCGTAAATTTCACTGGACTGGAAGATAAATCCGCGCCTCTTTGCCAAAGACACAATCTTGTCCATCATTTTTGTCTGCTCGCCTGAATTTGATTTATTCTGATTCATATTTTACCACCACTATGATTGAATTACTATGAGACTCACTTAATAAGAACAAGTTTTTTGGTTTCAATAAATGAGCCAGTTTGTATCCGATAAAAATATATATTACTTGGCATATTCGTTGCGTTCCATGTGACTGTATATGTACCAGCAGATTTCTTCTCATTCACTAACGTTGCCACTTCACGTCCAAGCAGATCATACACTTTCAAACTTACATCACTGATAGCTGACAATGTATAACTTATTTTAGTTGTTGGATTGAATGGATTCGGGAAATTTTGGGATAAATGGAAGGTGTTTAATTCTTGGCTCTCATCTTTACGGACATCAACTAATGACGGATCATAAAGAATTGGAACCATGGTACTGTCGGCATTAAAAAAAATAATTAATGAATCTAAAACAGAAGTGTAAATATTTTTTTTCGTAATATGCTCTAAATAAATAGATAATTCACACGAATCACCAGGACTAATAAGATGCGGAATGGAGAAATTCTCGTAATAAATAGTACTACTATTTTGAATCCATAGAATATAAATATCAATTAAACTAATATTCTTTAGATTTAGTTTCGAGATATAAGTTGTTAGCAATCTTAGTGTATCTGGTTCTATTTCCAATATTTTGGTAGGATTATAGTATTCTAAATCGAAATTAACATCCTGCGTTGTCACTCCTGCCTTAATATCAACATCTTTTATTTCTTGCTCTAAATAATTATTTAATGATGCAGAGACATTATAAAAAGAATCTGGTGCTGAAATAGCAAATATATATCTACCGTTTATATCGGGATGAACAGTCGCACCTATACCTACTTTAACGTCTTCAACTTTTCCTGAACCGCCAGATAGTGTTATCGTACCGGATACATAAGCAGGATTAACAGCTTCTGCCTTTTCATAACATCCGATGTCAATGACCGAAGTCTTATTACCATCCCCGTCTTGGGATCTTCTATTGAAATCTATATCATACTCAGATATGCCATATGTTAAAGAATCTGAAAAACCCGCATCTATACAAGGACTATTTCCTTTTAGCCGAAAATTCTCATTTGTTATATTAACAAATTGAGGATCTCTAAATATATTAGCACCTTTATCAATTACCTTGTACGGCAAACAACCCCACATACAACTATGGGAAATTGAGATTGTACCGTTAAAGTCTTTTTTGTTACCCCAGAAAATGCAATTAATGATTTCAGGAATCCCATAAGTTGCTTGGATTCCATATTCTATATTATAAACAATTGAATTGTTGATAAGTAAAGGGTCTGCTTTATATCCACAAAAAATACCAGTAGAACAATTGTATATTAGATTATTGATGATATTTGTTTTATTTGTTTCATAACCTCCATCATGAATTCCAAATTTAAAATGTTTTATGGTATTTCCTGAAATAAACACATTTTTTGCATTACCAATTCTTATCGCAGTTTCATTGCTTATTGTAGTTTCCATGCTCCCATAAAAATAGTTATTCTCGATGCGAGCACTACCTGAAAAAACATCAATAGAATAATAAGAAATATGCGAATATTTCCTTAAAAAATTATTTCTCCTGATTATTGGATTGGAAGTCCCTTCGCATCTTATTCCATAATCAAGCCATGTTTTAAATATGTTCTCTGAGATTAAAGGCGATGAATTATACGCACATAAAATTCCATTGCACCCCAAAACATCGCTGCCAATAGTAAAACCAATAATTTTTGTAGTGCTATCTTCATTCATACCGCAACTGATAATACAATAACCGTTTTGGTCATATTCCAGCCTTGTAGAATCGATATAAGATTTATCATTTGTAGTCAAATATAAGCTTGCTAGTATAATTTTTTTTCCGCCTAAAGAGAGTGTCTGATTATATATTCCAGGAGATAAAAGAACAGTATCTCCATCTACAGAAGCATTTATTGCAGCTTGAATTTCTTGATATTCAGATGGTACGTAAATAATTCTTGCAAATGAAATAGACACGGTTGAAATAAACATGAATACTATTTTAAGGCAGTATTTTTTCAAAATATTTTCCCTCTTATTGTTTAGTTATACAACGACGTCGCAATTAAAACGCCGAATATAATTACAACAACTTATTATTATGTATCATGCTACTTCAATCCGGCTCTGATCGCCTATCATAAAACGATGCACCTGCGGTTTACCGACCGCTTCCACGACTTCAACATCATTGCCGAGAATACTTCCTTCTATTCTTATGCCTACGCTTGTAATTTTACAATCCCTGAGTATAATGCTGTACTCTACTTCGCTGTTGCGGACTTCAGTCCTGTCTCCTATCGATGTAAATGGACCAATATAACTGTTTTCTATAATGCAGTTTTTGCCTATAATAACCGGGCCGCGGATTTTACTATTAACGATTTTCGCACCTTCTTCTATTACAACGCGGCCTGCAACATCGGAATACTTATCGATATCGCCATCGTTTCTTACTTCTATATTATCCAGAATCAGCCTGTTGGCTTCCAATAAATCAGTCGGCTTTCCTGTATCTTTCCACCAGCCGGTGATTTCAGTAAAACCGACTTTTAATCCGCGTTCGATAAGCAGTGTATGCGCATCAGAGATTTCCAATTCACCGCGTGCACTGGGTTTTAGACTGCTGACCGCTTCAAAAATATGATGGTCATATAAATAAATGCCTGCCACCGCATAATTACTTTTCGGCTGCTTAGGCTTCTCTTCGATACGTACAATTTTACCGCCGCGAAATTCAGGCACGCCAAACCTTTCAGGGTCTTTTACTTTCGCCAGTGTCAGGTAACAATTGCATCCGCTTTTTTCAAATTCTTCCGTGAATCTTTTAATTCCGCCAATCAGCATATTATCGCCGAGGTAGAAAATAAACTTATCTTTTGCGACAAACTTTTCTGCAAGCTGCACGACTTGTGCAAGTCCTCCCGGTTTTTCCTGGGGTATATAACTAATCCGCACCCCCCATTTTGATCCATCGCCTACATAATCAGGTACTTCCCGGCTTTCGGCATTATATACAATGCCAATTTCTTTTATGCCGGCATCTACAGCTGCCTCTATAGCATAGTATAGAATCGGCTTGTTTGCAATCGGAATAAGATGCTTATTTTGCGTATGCGTAATGGGGCGTAATCTTGTTCCCCGTCCGCCGCTGGCAATAAGTGCTTTCAATTTTTTTCTTCCTGCTTGTTATTTAAACGATAAATATTCCGTCTAACGGATATTTATATTATGATACAAAAAAATTTCTTCTTTCGGAATTTAAAGTATCAATTTTAAAAAATTTTTGGAGGGATGAATTTTAACCGCATTTCTTTTGAAAGGAGAGATTATTACAGTTAATCCTCCCTGATAAAGGCCGCAGCAAGGTAGCCGACGACTCCGCTTTTATCCCCCGTAATATCTCCGGAATTACAGTAATGAAGTATCTCTACCTTCCTTGCCCCGATGTACTTAGCAGTATCCATAGCAACCGCGATAGGCCCGCCGCCGCAAGCTTCAAATTGCTCGTTCTCAAATCCGTCTATGAATGCATCCGCATCGAATTCCTGCACCGCCTTGATAACGCGTTTATCCATTGACACCGCTTCATCATATGCATGAAAATGCGAAAGATCACTGCTGGCAACCAGAAGCATGTTCTTATCTTTCATCACTTTTGAAAGTGCGGCTGAAAGCCGTATACATAAATGACGCTGTTGATTTCCCATCACTATTGGCACAAGCGAAAACTTTTTCAGTACATATTGAAGAAAAGGCATCTGTACTTCCAGTGAATGTTCCCTGCGATGCCCCACAACCGAAGCTGTGATGCTTCCTTCTTTTTCCATCAACTCCGACCGCACATCTTCATTGACCGGAATTTCACCCAACGGAGTTTCATACGCATCCCCTGAATACACCGATATCCCGTCGAAGTATTCCTGGTGGCTTGGCCCGACCGTAATAACACAATCATATTCCCTTCCTTCGATAAGCTTATAAACATGAGCAGCAGTTAATCCGGAATACTTATATCCCGCGTGCGGCGATATAACCGCTTTTACATTGCCTTTAATTTCCGGCAGCCGCACACGGCCGAGCATTTCGCCGATTCTCCGCTCAAGTTCCACCGGCGACTTTTCATAAAACATGCCGGCAACTGCAGGGGGCCTTATAATTTCTTTCCCGTTCATCTGCCTTTATGATTTTCTCCCTGAAATTCAGATTCTTCAAACTTTTCCACGTCAAATGAAAAGATTTTTACTTCCTTGTACTTCCAGGCATCGGGAGGCAGTCCGGCTTTAATTGCAGTATGGTTAAGGAATTGTTCCCGATTCCAATTATATTCTGTTGCAACCTGCGGAAGCAGCAACCCGCGCCTGAATCCCGAGTCAATAACAAGCCCATGCTTTCCTATCTCAATTTTTTCCGTATCATTCAGTTCTGAAAGCGGCGACAGGACGGATATTTCGATGGTAATACTCTTCAACTCTGCCGGTGTTACAGGCATGAACCGCGTATCTTCCATAGCCGCTTTTACTGCCGCTTCTTGGACTGCTTTTGCCAGCGGGAAAAAAGGCTCTACATAACCGATACAGCCGCGAAGATCTTCACCGATCCGCAGAGTAACAAAAACACCTGACGGCTGATCGAATTTATCGCTTTTATATTCTATTTTGGGAAACGGTTTTCTTTCAAGAGCAGATTGAATTGAAGATCTTGCAGCTTTCAGGAGTGCTTTTTTTTCTTCATTCGTTAATTTCATTTGCACCCCCAATTAAATACCTATAAGATTAAATGTAGACAGGTGCATTCAAATAGTCAATGCAGCATTAATTGTATTTTTCAGAGAAAAACGATTTCATCTGTTTAATGCTCGCCTGCCCGTACGACCAGTACGGGGCAAGGGGCTTTTCTGACAACTTTTTCCGCAGTGCTGCCGAAAAGAATATGCTCCATTCCTGTATGGCCGTGAGTGGCAATAATTATCAGATCCATATTCTGTTCCCGTGCGTACTGGTTAATTTCGAAGAAAGGTTTTCCGGTACGGACAGTTTTTCGCGATTTTACTTTTCCGCGTATGTCGTTCTTGATAATGCTATCAAGCTCTTCACTGACATGTGCCTGCAGTTCTTCTTCCACGTTAGGAAATCCAATCTGACCGTAGCTGAAATCAGCCGAATAGACGGCAGGTTCTATTACATAAATAAGGTCTATGGATGCTCTGAACTGCTTTGCAAAAGAAATTGCATACCTTAACGCATCCATCGAATGATTTGAGAAATCTATCGGGACCAGTATGTGTTGAAGCGAGACAGATTTAAATTTCGCCGATTTTTTTCTAGATGCCGAAGACTTCTTCCTTGATCGAACCTTTTTCGCTGTCATTGGAACTCCTTTCCTCCTGTGCGTGAAGTCGTTCAAACTGACTCTTCACCTTAGAAAGTTCTTTATCCGTATGCCGGAGCCTTTGTGCCACTATTTCAGCAAGTTTGAGCACGATCTTAATACCCAGGGTAGTATTCTTCTCAATCAATTCAAAAAGATCTGGTCTGAAAAAACCTATTAGAGTGCATTCCGTTTTGCACACCGCGTTTGCAGAACGGGGGGATTCATCCAGCAGTGCAAGTTCACCGAAAAAATCACCGTCGCTCAACAACGCAAGTTCTCTCTCGTTTCCATCTTTTCCCTGTATTACGATGGAAACCTCTCCGTCTTTTACTATATACATTCCCAATCCGGGATCCCCCTGATAAAACACAGGTTCGCCGCTTCTGTATTCTCGTTTATGAACGATTGCAGCTACTTCTTTCAATTCGCGTTGTGCAAGGCTGGCAAATGCCGGGACCTTGCTCAACACTTCTTCTATCGTCCCTTTTCGAACGACTTTCTGGGAAAATAAATTACGCCATATTGCATTACCTGACGAATCTGCCATTTTTTTTCTCCAGCGACATTTTAAATTAACGTCAACCAGTTGTATTTGTCCTGCCCGTTTTGTACAACATCAAAGAATGCTGCCTGAAGCTTCTTTGTAACAGGTCCGCATTTCCCCGTTCCGATAACGATCTTGTCAATGGATCGTATCGGAGTAACTTCCGCAGCAGTTCCCGTGAAAAAGATCTCATCTGCAATGTACAACATCTCTCTCGGAATAGCCATTTCAACAATCTCATAACCGAATTCCTTTGCCAGCACAAGTATCGACGAACGTGTAACACCGCAAAGAATGGCGGAACTCAGCGGGGTAGTATAAATAACATTATCCCGTATTACAAATATATTCTCACCGCTTCCCTCGCTTACCGTGCCATCCACTCCGAGTGCAATGCCCTCTGCGTAACCGTTAGCTATTGCTTCCAATTTTATCAGCTGGGAATTCAAATAATTGCCGCCCGCCTTTGCCATCGTCGGCAATGTATCGGGCGCGGATCTCCGCCATGAAGATACACACACGTCAATGCCCTGCTCCAGTGCGCTGGCACCGAGATATGCACCCCATTCCCAGACTGCAATTGCCACGTCAACCGGGCAGCCGAGAGGATTAACGCCTACATCATTGTATCCCCGGTATGCGATAGGCCTGATATAGCATGCCTTCAGCTTATTTGCTTTTATTGTCTGCTTGATTGCTTCAGCGATTTGCGATTCCGAATACGGGATCTCGGATCTGTAAATCTTTGCCGAGTCAAACAAACGCCGTACATGTTCATTGAGCCTGAATATTGCCGAACCCTTTTTAGTATCATAACATCGAATTCCTTCAAACCAGCTCGAACCGTAATGGATGACGTGAGAAAGAACATGAATTTTTGCATCGTCCCAATTGACAAGCGATCCGTTCATCCAGATTTTTTCAACTTTTTTGACTGCCATATTTAATCCAAGTAATTAGTAATTAATGGTTTATTACTTACAGACTCATTTCATAAATTCTATAACGCTTTGTTATTTTACCCTGCATTGCTTCTGCAGACTTTATCATCGCTTCGTTGTCTTCAAGAATCCAGCTCGCTTCGCCGTATTGGTAGCCCAATTTCTTTGCCCGGATTGCAGTCTCGTAAAAAAGAGCGGCTCCCGCTCCCGTGTTCCGAAATTCCGGTAAAACACCCAGGACTATAACACGGACTATATCAATCAACTTTTTCTTGACTGTAAGATAATATAATGCAGGTAAAATATGACCATTTTTATTATACTTCAATGCAATATTTATATCCGGAAGCGAAAGTGCAAATCCTATAGGTTTTCCTTCTTTTTCCGCAAAGATCACCAGATCC
>JAFGLB010000076.1 GCA_016928255.1 Bacteroidota bacterium | reverse complement strand
GCATCCAGTCGTGCTGGGCAATTTTTGCCAGAGCAACCGCGCGTTCCAGTTCCTCAACTGTATTTACCGGTGTGTGCCCAATTATCTTGCCTGTAGCCGGATTGATTGAGACTGTTTTCTTCCTGTTCGGCATATAGCACCTCTTTTTTTAAAATTATTCCATAATTCCAAATAGTACTGATCCTGACTATTTTATACTAAAGCTATATTTCCTCTCTTCATTCTTAATTCTTAATTCATCATTCTTTATTCTTAATTCATCATTCTTCATTCTTAATTCTTAATTCTACCATGCCATGTATTCATACTTCCTTCAACTCCCATTACAATCAGGAATCGCTGGAACCAGCGATCAGGCATCATAGCTCTGAACCTTAGATTCATATTTATTGTTCGCGGGCGTTTTGGCGAATACTTTTCCTTCTTCAGGGCATCTTCAACAATTGCTTTTGCAATTACATCATGATCTTTTACAAGAGGAACAATCCATCTGCCGGGGATGCCGAGTTTAGCGCCTTCGAACATTCCCGTAGCTATGTAACCCGGATGAACAGTCGAATATTTAACACCCTTCTTTCCGCTATTTATTGCCTCCATGCGGAGAGATTCTGTTAAGCCCCAAACAGCCCATTTTGTAGCAGTGTAGACCGCAAGTCCTGCCACTCCAATCGTCCCTGCAGCTGAAGATATGTTTACGATATGGCCTTCATTGCGTTTATACATATCCGGCAGTACGGCATATGTTGTATATAATATTGAATTTAAATTCACGTCAACGGTTTTTTCCCAATCCCCTATTGTGCGGTCAAGAAAACCACCACCCGAAACATAACCTGCGTTATTAATTAAAATATCTATCCTGTCCATATCCTTTTGAGCGATCTTGACATGTTTTCGGACTTGTGTTTTATTTGTTACATCACACTGATAGAAAAAAACCTTGCCAAGTTTTGCGAGTTCTTTTTTTGCATTTTTTATTGCATTCTGATTGATATCCCACACTGTAACTTTCACGCCTTCGGCCAGAAGCCGTTTGCATGCTGCCAGGCCTATCCCCATTGCACCGCCCGTAACAATTGCGCATTTATTTTGAAGATCCATATAACCTCCTTTTTAATATTTGAATTATTGAACAACCTTATAAAGTTTTGAGATATCAAATCCCCAATTCACTGCTTTCTTTAAAAGATTATCATATATATCTTGATCAATTTCAGGCGATCTGTTTAAGATCCATAAGTATTCCTTAGAGTGACTCGTAATCATTGCATACGAATAATCCAAAGTATCCAGTGCAATCACTTTATAGTCGCCGTAAAATATCCAGAAGAAGCTCACTTTAAGAAATGCACCTGCAGAAGTATCCGGTATATAAGCTTTTCCTTTTGCTTCTTTCCATTCTCCCTCTGCCGTTTTAAATCCTTTATTGAGCACTTCTATCCTGCCGTCATCGCGGAGTTTGTATGTTGCTGTAACGCTGTCCAGTCCTTCTTCGAATGAATGCGGCAGTCGCGCTATTTCGTACCATTTACCCAGGTAGCGGTTTAATTCAAATGTTTTAATTGCAGGTATTGATTCTGTGCTGAGCTCTGCAGGTGTAAAGCATCCGGAGATTAGTAATCCTGTCATTAGTATTATATAAAATAATATTTTCTGCATGTGCACCTCTATTCAGGAATGGTACCTCTGATAAATGATTATGAACACACTTTTTTAAGAAGAGCTCTACTTTTATTTTATTCCTGCCGGTTTCAGCAGTAAATTCTGAAAATCCAGAGCCCTGTATTCCGAAGGCAGTATCCTCATAAATGTTGCATATTTAATTTTTTTATTTCGATCGAGCTCGAATGTAATAAATGCGGCCGCACGGCTTGACAGCTGTTTCCAGCGTATGATAAAAGTGTTGTTTTGATAATGCTCAAGAGTACCGTATAATGAAGGAGAATGTTCAAATCTTATTTCTAATTTCTTTTTCTTTATCCGTATTGTAACATTTCCGTACCAGTCATCTTTATATCGTCCTGCATAATTAACCAGGGGAAGGTCATGATTTGCAGTACGCGCGCGTAATGCCCATATTTTATTTTCTTCAGCTGCAAGAGCGGAATCTGTTCTGTCTTTGACTTTTTTATATGCTTCTGTCCAGTTGAACTCAGGGGCATTAAGATAATCATCAAGGATTTTGTGAATAACTGACTGGTAAACCTCGGTAGTACGCGATTCCGCCAGTACAGCGACGCCCAGATTTAGTTCTGGAATCAATGCAATTCTGGAGACGTACCCATTTAAGCTTCCTGTATGGCCTATGATTCTTTTCCCCCGGTAGTCTTGAATACGAAATCCCAATGCATAAGCTTTTAATGTCGGCTGCGTCTGCTGCAATTCCGGCTCTTCATCGTTGATCGATATTGCCGTTACCGGAGTCCATAATTCCCGCGCTTTTGAAGCCGAATATAAACGCGAATTTCCATTGATCCTGCCCGAATCAAGCAGGCATACCATCCATTTTGCCATATCACCTGCCGTTGAATAAATGCCGCCTGCGGGATTATCTTTTAATGGTCTGAATTTACCTTTTTTCGTTCCGCTAACCGAGCTGTTCGACATACCGACCTTTTGAAGTATCCTTTCGCTTATAAACCTCTCCCAGGATAAACCGCTTACCATCTCTATCATTTCGCCTGCTGCTACGTAGAGCAGATTGCTGTATCCGTACGTCTCCCGAAACTTACCCCGAAGCGGGATGCAGCGGATGCGCTTTACTATTTCTTTTCTGCTGTATGTTGTGTAAGGCCAGAGCAGTAAATTGCCTGAGCCGTATTTCATACCGCTACGATGCGAAAGCAAGTCTCTTACAGAAAAATTTTTTGCTGCCGCTGAATCGGACAACCGAAGCCATGGCGCATATTTTACAACAGGAGTATCCAAGTCAATTTTTCCCTCTTCTGCCAGCATTGCCAATGCTATTGCGGTAAATGCCTTTGTATTCGAAGCAATGCAAAATTTTGATTTCTCGTCTATACGATGCCCGGGATCAGATCTCTTCATGCCGTAACCTTTTGTAAGGACAATTTTTCCATCCTTAACAATAGCTACGGCTATACCTCCTGAGTTGAATTGCTGCTGCACGTTTTTTATATACGATTCGAGCTCTGCAGACAGGTCTGTTTGCGCATAAAGCGGCAGTAGAAAAACAAATACCGCTAATAAAATAATTGCCGGGTATAATGAAAGCTTATTCATTTGTAAAATTCGGTATGATAGTAAATGTCTTTCGGATGAGAGAAGTTAAATAAAAGGGACGGAAAGTGCAAAAGATGGAAAAGGGCAGAAAAAACCGGCAGGCAATTAGTTCTATTCTTTAATTGACTGCCGGAATCCTTCAGTTAATTGAGACATTCAATTCTTCTCTAATTGCATCCTTAAGCGCTTCCTTCGGCAGTGCGCCAACCGCCATTTTCGGTTTGCCTTCTTTTGGAACAAACAGCATGGAAGGAATACTGCGGATACCAAATATACCTGCAAGTTCCTGCTCGTCGTCAACATTTACCTTATAGAAATTGACTTTCCCGGCATATTCCTGGGACAATTCATCAATAATCGGACCTACCATCCGGCAAGGACCGCACCATGGCGCCCAGAAATCAATTACTGCGGGAACTTCACCCTCGTATTTCCATTCCTTGTTCTGTTCGTAATTAAAAATTTTTTGAAGAAATCCGTCTTTTGTCAGCTGCTCTGCCATAACCGGCTCCTTTTCAGTTTTTTTCTTTATACAAAATTTCCTTGTAAATATGATGAATCAAAACCAAAAAGGATTCCTGCATATTTAGGATATTCAAAAAAAAGGCCGATTTGATTTTCGGCCTGTTTTATACAGCAAATATCAGATTTATGGCTATTATTCAGGTTTTTGTGCCTCAATTTTCTTTTCAATTTTCACTTTAGCCTTTTTCTGAGCTGGATTTTTCACGCCTTTCTTCATAGGCATTTTCTCTCCCTGATTCATCATTCGGCCTCTTACTGCCGGCTGCTCTTCAAGCACATTCTTCCAAATTTTCTGCTGTTCAAGCGTAAGAATGCTATTAATATTGAACCAGGATTCGACTCTTATAATATGCATCTGCGCTTCAAGTTCGGAAATTTCTTTTATTCTATCTTCAATAACCGATTTATCAGGAATTTCCGCTTTTAATGCCTCTTCAAGATCCAATCGTGCTTTTTGAATTTTTGCATTCTGGTCTATCATTTGCTTTTGCATCTCTATCCTGATTTTTTGAGCTTCCTTCTCCTGATCACCCGTCAATTTCATCTGCTTGATAATCCCTGCATATTCCTTATAATCGTTCTGCTGGCCGTATACCTGAAAGCCGATTATAAAAATGGCAACTATGATCATAACTATGAGTTTTTTCATTGTTTGACTCCTTTTATATAGTTTAACATATCCACCATTTTTTATAAACCGAAATAAAGAAAAAAAGTTATCAGTTGTTTTAAGTTTCCGGCTGAAATTTTTCAACCTCCTCCAAAATAGTCTTGACTATTTCATCTTCCTTTACCCTTTTAATCATTTCGCCTTTGCGGTACAAAATGCCAATCCCCTTTCCTGCCGCAATGCCGATATCCGCCGCGCTCGCTTCACCCGGACCGTTAACGACACACCCGAGTACAGCTATTGTTACCGGCTTCTTTATACCGGCGAGATGTTTTTCCAGTTCTCCGACGATCTTGAATAAATCGACTTCAAGTCTGCCGCAAGTGGGGCAGGCAATTAGATCAACACCGCGTGTAGTAAGATTAAGAGTACGGAGAATCTCTTTGCCCACTTCAACTTCTTTTACAGGATCATCGGTCAGCGAAACCCGTATTGTATCGCCTATTCCTTCTGCAAGCAATGTTCCGATACCGACGCAGGATTTTATCGTTCCGGATCTTGCCGGCCCTGCTTCCGTTACGCCGAGATGAAGAGGAATATTCGTCCTCTCGGCTACCAGCCTGTACGCATCTATCATCAGCTTAACATCTGTAGATTTCACTGAAATAACAATATCCTTAAAATCATATTCTTCACAAATACTTACATGCCTCATTGCGCTTTCAAACAACGCCTCAGCGGTGGGATAATTATACTTTTTAAGTATATCGTCCTCGAGCGAGCCTGAATTTACACCGATCCGGATTGGAATGCCTCTTTGTTTGGCAGCAACGAGCACCTGTTCTATTCGATCCTTTGAACCGATATTTCCCGGATTTAACCGTACCTTTGCCACACCTGCTTCGATCGATTTCAACGCAAATATATGGTTGAAATGTATATCTGCCACTATCGGAACAGGCGATCTTTTTACTATTTCGGCCATTGCATCGGCTGCTTCTTTATCATTAACGGTTACTCTTACTATATCAGCGCCGGCATCTGCTGCTGCCTTGATCTGATCAATAGTGCCGATAATATCGTCGGTCTTGGTTTTCGTCATTGTCTGGACGGAAATCGGCGCATCGCCGCCTATTTTAATACCGCCCACATTTACCTGTCGTGTTTTTCTGCGCATGCCGGTTCTGTATATTTTTTGTTTTTCCATCTTTATATTAATTAAAAACATGAAGGGGCACAATATTGTGCCCCTTCATGTTCTCTGTCAATTCATTCTCTTGCTTGCTTCAAAGAGAATTTTCTTCTCTTCATCCGATAAGCTCTGGTAGCCGCTCCTGCTTATTTTATCCAGGATTTCATCAATACGTTTTTGTGGAATTGCCTGTTCATTTTTTTGTTCGAATGATTTTGATTCACTTATATCATATACTTTCGCATCAACTAAGCTGTTATCCGTATTGTCTGTACTCTCCCATTGTGAATTGGCAGAGTGCCGCCTAAAGATACGAGGACTTCTTCTCCCGCTTGTTACACGGTAACGGTCGTACAAAATATATAGATATCCTGCAAGAGCGCCTCCGAGGTGAGCAAGATTTGCTATGTTGCTCTCTCCGCCTATCGACATCACACCTATAACAATCAGCGCCATTACAAAATATTTCACTTTTACGGGTATCAGGAAATACACATATACATATTGATCCGGATACATCACAGCAAATGCTATCAGCACCCCGTAAATTGCGCCTGATGCTCCGATTGTCGGGCCAAGTGCCGGTTCAAAAATCGGTGCCAGCAGAAGCTGTGCAATTCCTGCCATTACACCGCAGAACAGATAAT
The DNA here is from genome assembly GCA_016928255.1 of Bacteroidota bacterium. Lineage (GTDB taxonomy): Bacteria > Bacteroidota > Ignavibacteria > UBA10030 > UBA10030 > Fen-1298. The sequence continues at coordinate 57,180 of JAFGLB010000076.1, read as the reverse complement.
AGAACAGGAATTTTTTCGATCCCCAGACCTGTTCAACTTCCTTCCCGAACATCCATAATCCAAATACCATATTAAAGAGGATATGAATTATATCCGCATGCAAAAATTGATATGTAATAAGCTGCCATGGATAAAAACCCTGCCCAAGCGGCATTAGTCCGAAAATCATATTGATTATACCGCGCAGACTGACTTGCCCGATATGAAAATATCCGAATACACCCGTGATAATAAATACAGCCGTATTTATTATCAGCAGTATTTTCACCACCGGTGGGAAGAATCTGAATCCTCCGAATGACGAAGGACGATAATAGCTGCCTTGATTATAACTCATTCAGTAATTGCTTTTTTTAAATTTATGATTTGCCGTAACGATTATCTTTTTCTGATTTATGCGATGCAGAAAAAATTGCCACTACATTGTCGACCTGTTCATATAAACCGGCGATATTCTCTTTGCTGACTTTTCCGCTTTCGATAAGCATATCGAGCCAGAATAGTGTATCGAATGCTTCAGCTTCAACGGTACCCAATTTATTGATAAAAGTTGCTTTTGAACGCGCACGGCATGCAGCGCTGTAATTTGCAGCTACAGATGTTGCCGCCCTGATTATCTTTTCGCCGATAACTGTTGTTGATTCGCTTCTGGGCAGTGCATCAACAAAACGAATTATGTCTGCCGCACATTTTTTTGTCCGGAATTTTATTTCTTCAGAGTTCATAATCAGACTATAATTTCTAAATGTGAATAATATAATTGTTATTTATCGTTTAATGCAGCGACTCCCGGCAGGACCTTGCCTTCCAGGAATTCCAGAGACGCACCGCCGCCTGTAGATACATGCGACACGGCTTTATCGAGCTTTGCCTGTGCAATTGCCGAAGCTGAATCGCCGCCGCCTACCACCGTCGTTGCACCATTTCTGGTTGCGTCGGCAAGTGCCTGGGCGACCGCAATTGTTCCTTTGGCAAAATTGGACATTTCAAACACACCCATCGGACCGTTCCAAACGACAGTCTTTGCTTTAACTATTTCATCTACAAACATCTTTACCGTTTCCGGGCCAATATCCATTCCTATCCAATCCGGCGGGATGGCATTGACTTTTACAGTTTTCACTGCCGCAGAATTATCAAATTTATCGGACACAATACAGTCGATCGGGAGTAAAAGTCTTACATTCTTTGCCTTCGCCTCATCGAGAATCTTCTTAGCCAGATCGATCTTGTCCTGTTCCAGCAGAGATTTTCCGATTTCCAATCCCTGTGCCTTGTAAAAAGTGAACATCATTCCTCCGCCTATCAGCAATGCATCGACCTTATTCATCAAATTCTGTATTACATCGATCTTACCTGAAATTTTCGCACCACCGATAATTGCCACGTATGGTTTGGCCGGATTTTCAACCGCCTTATCAAGGTATGCAAGCTCTTTTTCCATTAGGAATCCCGCTACTGCCGGCAAATAATGTGCAATTGTCTCGGTGGATGCATGTGCACGGTGTGCTGTGCCAAATGCATCATTGACATATACATCGCCGTACGATGCAAGTTCCTTAGCCATTTGTTCCCTATCGGCCGCTTCTTTCGATGTTTCCTGTTTATGGAAGCGCGTATTCTCCAGCATCAGGATCTCACCGTCTTTTAATCCGTCTACAATTGCTTTTGTTTCAGGACCGATTGCGGCTGGAGCCAGTTTAACCGGTTTGCCGAGAAGTTCGGCAAGATGTTCAACAACAGGTTTCATCCTATGCTTCCCCTCGATAAATTTTGCTTCATCGAAAGGTTTGCCGTCTTTTTCCGCTTTTTCTTTTGCCTTTTGTGTATCTTTTTTGGGATCGCCCAAATGAGACATGAGCACCAGGTATTTCGGTTTCTGCTCGAGTACGTATTTAATTGTCGGGAGCGCTGCACGCATACGCACGTCATCCTGGATTACTCCGCTCTTGAGAGGTACGTTAAAATCGACACGCATTATTACGCGTTTGCCTTTGAAATCGAAATTATTTACTGTTTTTTTATTCATTGTCTTCTCCGGAAAAAGATATAGATGTTCTTTTTAGGTCAATATAAAAAAAAGGGCTTCGACCAGAGTAGTCGTCAGCCCGATGCGAAATATCATTCTGCCCGATGAATAAATCACCGGGCAGAACAGCAATGATTAGTAAATTACTTCAGTTTCGATGCGATCAGATTGGTTAAATCGACTGTACGGACTGAATATCCCCACTCATTATCGTACCAAGATACGACTTTAAAGAACCTCTTCTCGCCTTTCAGGTTATTCTGCATTGTGGCAAGCGAATCGTAGATAGATGAGCGGTCGTCATGAATAAAATCTGTCGATACCACTTCGTCCCTGCAATATCCGAGAATTCCTTTCAGATAAGTCTCGGATGCTTTTTTCAGCAGGCCGTCAATTTCTTCAATCGAACTGTCGCGTGCCGAACGGAACGTCAAATCGACTACCGAGACATCAGGAGTCGGGACACGGAATGCCATGCCGGTCATTTTTCCCTTAACGGCAGGAAGAACCTCGCCTACTGCTTTTGCAGCACCCGTGGTTGACGGAATGATATTGATCGATGCCGCACGTCCGCCTCTCCAGTCCTTTTTCGACGGGCCGTCTACGGTTTTTTGCGTTGCTGTGATCGAGTGGATCGTTGTCATCAAACCTGTTTCAATACCGACACCTTCCTTAAGAATAACGTGTACCAACGGTGCCAGGCAGTTTGTTGTGCAGGAAGCATTGGAAATAATATTATGCTTTGCCGGATCGTATTCGTTTTCATTCACACCCATGACAAGGAATTTTACATCGCCTTTTCCGGGAGCGGAGATAATTACTTTCTTTGCGCCTGCTGCCAGATGTCCCTTTGCCTTTTCAGAATCGGTGAACAATCCTGTAGATTCGATCACGATATCAACGCCAAGTTCTTTCCACGGTAATTGTGAAGGATCTTTCTGAGCCATCACGCATTTGATCTTATGGCCGTTTACAACCAGCACATCGTCAGCTTCAACCGAGGGGCTGCTTTTTTCACTGCTCAGAGTTCCGCGGAAATGCCCGTGGACTGAATCATATTTTAATTGATATGCAAAATACTTTGCATCTGTGCTTATGTCGACTACGGCTACAACATCCAGGGATTTACCTAATATACCCTTGTCTGCCATTACATTGATAATTTGTCTGCCGATTCGACCGAAACCATTAATACCGACTTTTACTGCCATTTTAATTTTTCCTCCAAAGAGATATTTAAGATATGCGACTTCAATACTTGCTAACTTTAATAAATTACTCAGAAATCATTGAAAATGCAACTTGACTGAGCATTAAAATGGTCGTATATTGTTATGTTATATAAGAAAACATTATTTTTTATTCAGAATTTTTCTGGTCACCGCGGGGTGGAGCCCCGCTAAAAAACAGCGGGACTCTCTTGGTTACCGCTTAAATATTCTGGTCACCGCGGGGTGGAGCAATTGGTAGCTCGTCGGGCTCATAACCCGAAGGTTGCAGGTTCAAGTCCTGCCCCCGCTACAAAAATGGAAATGCCCGGCTTGTCCGGGCTTTTCCATTTTTAATAGTAACAGGAAGACTGTATTTCAAGCGGAGTCCCGATGTCGCATCGGGACGACGTGGCGCCTAAGGCGCCATCCTGCCCCCGCTACAAAAAAACACGATGCCCCCTTGTGGGGCATTCGTGTTTTTTAATAGTACCAGGAAGATTAACTTTTCAAGTGGAGTGAAGCCGTTGTAAAACGGCTGAACGACATCCCGCCGCTTCTTGGCGGGATTGAGCGCTTTGTGCGACATCCCGCCATTTTCTGGCGGCATCCTGCCCCCACTACTAGAGAAGTAAGATTTAAGAATGAAGAATTAAGATTTAAAAATGAAGAATTAAAAAAAGGCCTGGCTTGTCCGGGCGTTTTCATTTTTAATAGTACCTGGCAGATTAACTTTTCAAGCTGAGCGCTGTTTGCGACATCCCGCCGCTTCTTGGCGGGATTGAGCGCTGTTTGCGAAGTCCCACCAAAGACGGAATTGAGCGCTTTATACGACATCTTGCCGTGCTTTTCGGCGGATCATAACCTAGATCAAGTACAGCAAATCACATTCAAATTATCTCTTAGTTTATGCCCAATTTTATCTACTTTATTTTGAAGAAATACAAAATATGAATCCTCTTCCGGTTACCGGCATCTAATTATTAAAAACAACACATCTCAAGAGGTGATTTCATGAAAAAGAATATGGGGTCTGCCGACAGAACAATCCGGATAATTGCTGCTTTCGTGATCGGTATTCTTTATTTTACCGGCCAGATCACAGGTACTGCAGCTGTGATACTCGTCGTTATAGCGTTAGTATTCTTGTTGACAAGTATCGTGAGTTTTTGTCCTCTTTATATTCCTTTAAAAATATCAACAAAGAAAGAAGACAAGTCCTGACACTAAAATTGCCGGTTTAGGATATATTAACAATGATTAGCGAAGAATTATTTTCAGAATATCAATTCCTGCAGCTAAATAAAAACCGTCAATCTGATCTTATTGCGAAACATTGCATAGAGGTTGAAAAAATAATTCGAACAGCTTCATCCAGGGTTGAGGCAGAACAGTTATCAGCCGATGCATGCTCTCATTTTCAAGATGAATGTCCCAGCAGTATTGTTCGTAATGCATTGACACATCATGTAGAAGAATTGATTAAAAATTATTGGCCGAAGTAAAAATCGACTGCATCCGCAGGAATGATTCTATCGCTGCCAATCTGAGCTGATACAATAACATTTTCTTCAACTTGCTATTAGTTCCTGCTGTCAGGGAACTATGCGCATTGTATCTCTCGGCGGAATGTTTATCTGTTTATTCCGAATCAATGGCAAACCACAGAACACAGCTTGATCTCCTACAAAAACTGGCCGCAGGATAAGATACCCGCAAGTTCAACTGTTGTAAATTAAAAAATCAGGATAAATCTGCCATTTGTCAACTTTAATAATCAGGTTTTTCATTGCTGAATTAATTGCTTCTCGTTGGAAAATAGAGGTATTTTTTGCATATTAAATAAATATAATCTCTTAAATTAACCGTAAGAGATACGGGTAACTTGTAGTATTTCAAATATATTTTAAATTTATTTACATTATGATGAGACTTTGCTGAATATTTATATAGGAGAATAAGGGTTATGAAAAATACTTTTCTTGGAAGATTATCCTTAACAGCACTGCTGATTGGACTTCTCATTTACCCTCAGCAATCAAATGCTCAATTTAAGAATCTTCGATTCAAGCATATCAACATTGACGATGGGCTTACGCACAGCTGGGTGCATTCCATTCTGCAGGACAAATACGGTTTTATGTGGTTTGGGACCGACGGCGGCTTGAACCGCTTTGACGGATATTCTATTGTTGAATATAAGCATAACTTTAGAGACAAATATTCGATCAGCAACTCCACTGTTACTTCTATGTTAAAAGACATTAAAGGAGAATTATGGATCGGCACAAGACAAGGCCTTAACCTTTACGATAGGAAAAACGACCGGTTTATTAGATGCTCAAAAATTCCGCGAGAGTTTGTTGAATCAATTGCGGAGGACAGAGATAAAAATCTCTGGATAGGCACAACTCTCAATTTGTACCGCTATAATTTAGACAACGACAGCATTTATGCATATTATCCCGCTCTAAGCAAATTTTTTAAAATCCAACCGGATATATTGGTTCAAACAGTATTCGTCGACAGTAAAAATAACATCTGGATAGGAACTTACTTCGGCTTGCTCTTGTACGATAAAGAGAAAGATTCGTTTATTCATTATAACCATGATGCTAAGGATCAAAAGAGTATAGCAGATAAACGAATCTATTCTATACTGGAGGATAAAGCCGGCAGACTCTGGATAGGCACACAGGCCGGTCTGGATTTATTTACGAATGCATCGGAACGTCCTCAGAAGGGTGTCTTTGAACATTATCAAAACAACAGTAAAGATGAAAGCAGTATTTCCAAGGGTACAATACTGTCCCTTTTGGAAGATGATAAACATAATCTTTGGATAGGAACCGAAAACGGCGGGCTGGATATGATCGATCTGAATAATTTTCAAAACAGGGTCAATACATTTATTCATTTTAAAAACGATCCCAGCCGCGAAACAAGCTTGAGCAGTAATTCAATTTATGCGCTTTGTCAGGACGAACAGGGCAACATATGGATCGGCACCAACGGCAATGGAATAAACAGGATCAACCTTCAGGAAGATAAATTCATCCATCTGAAGAGCGAACTGGGTACAAAAAGATCGTTAAACAACAGCCAGGTAAATACTTTCCTGGAAGAAGAAGATTTTCTCTGGATTGGTACAGAAGGCGGATTGAACAGGTATAATAAGAGAGAAGACACATTTACTCATTTTGTTAATAATCCTTTAAATAAAAAAAGCATCGGATCCAATGCTGTATGGGCATTATGCAAGGACAAACAGGGGAATCTGTGGGTAGGGACATGGGCAGGAGGTCTCAACAAGTTCAATTATAAAACAGAGACATTTGAACACTATTATAATGATCCTAAAAATGAAAATAGTTTAGGCAGCAACAATATATTTTCTATTATTGAAGACAGAAAAGGAAATTTATTGATCGGTACCATGGGCGACGGATTAAACGTGTTCGATAGAAAAACAAAAAAGTTTACAAGGTACAACACTTCGAATTCAGGAATCTCAACCAACTACGTCTCAGCGATTATCGAGGCAAAGAATGGCGATATCTGGCTGGCGGATGAAACCGCAGTTGAGCGTTTCGATATGGCGACAAAGAAATTCGAGCATTTCACGCACATCGATAATGACAGCACGAGTCTGAGCAGTAATTACGTAATATCAATTTTTGAAGACAGTAAAGAAAACATTTGGGTGGGCACGAATGCCGGCCTTAACCTGTTTAATAAGTCTACCAAAGGATTTACATGTTACCAGACGGAGAATGGACTGCCCAATAATTCTATTAACAGCATTCTTGAAGATAATAGCGGAAACCTGTGGATCGGCACTGATAAAGGACTATCGAAATTTAACAACGCTGCATACCTTCCGGGAAAACCTGAATTCAAGAATTATACTCGTGAAGACGGACTGCAAGGCAACGGATTCAGGCGGCGGTCATGCTGCAAGAGCAGCATCGGTTTGATATATTTTGGTGGTTCAAACGGGTTTAATCTGTTTGACCCGGATAATGTACCTAAAAATTCATACATTCCGCCTGTCGTTATAACGAATTTTCAAATATTCAATAAACCCGTTAACATCGGCGAAAGAGGATTAGGTAAAGGTACAGGAGCCGAGGAAGATCTGATCCTATCCCGCACTCAGTCTGTTTTCTCGTTTGAGTATGCAGCTCTCAATTATGTCGCGTCATTAAAAAACCAGTATGCATATAAATTGGAAGGATTTGACAAGGACTGGTATTATGTGGGCACAAAGCGGACCGTGAACTACACAAATCTAAATCCGGGCAGATATGTCTTTCGAGTCAAAGGATCGAACAACGATGGTGTATGGAATGAAAAAGGCGTTGCACTGCCGATAGTTATAACACCTTAACCTTAAAAATATTTTATTTTTCAGGCATTAAACACAACGGGCAAGCATTTAATTGCTTGCCCGTTTCAATTTCAATCAATCCTTTATAAACAGCTTCATTCGATTGTCGCGATTACATTCAAATCCTTGCCCTTAACAGAAGATATGTTTACATATCCAATCGCACCTTCTGTTGATTTAACCTTTTTTATCATTTCATTATCGCCGTCGATTGCTACGGGTGCTTTCCCTTCGCCTGATAACTGCATCTGCATCCATCGTTTCCTGAGGTTAATAATATCCATTCCAATGTATTCGCATACTTTGTCACATATTGACTGTTCTTTATTATAATAAACAACTATTTTCGTGCCGTCAGACCATTTTGTATTTTTCATCAAATAAATTTGCAGCAAAGCACCTGAGGATATTTTCGAGACAGGCACCGATTTATTAGCAATGACCGCTACCTGAGAATAACTGACCGATACACTAATTATTACCAGAATAAATACATAAAATAAATATTTCATTGCTTCTCTCTTTCCCTCTTGCTTCAAGGTATTACACTATATTGGTTTTCAATTACTGCATATTTCAATATATATTATACATGTAATATTTTCAACTAATTTCTATTATAAGATTTGAATAGAACGGATTCCGGCAAGATTGCAGTTATTTAGTAATAATTGCCCGCATTCCATATAAACTGTTTTAATGAAATAACACCCGTTCTTCTTCATTGATAGTATGGAATTTGAAAATATTAAGCAGGGCTGTTAAAGATTGCGATGTGTTTGCCGGTCTTAGGAATGCCGATTAATAATCAGCTGCGTGCTTTATTTAAAATTTTTGCAGTAAAACAGATAAAACTCCTTTTTTATCTCATCCCGTACTTTCTTAAAAGCATAAATAACTTCCGTTTCATTTCCTGCAGTCATGGCAGGATCATTAAAACCGATATGAAAGCGATTTTTAACTTTCCCTGTAAAATTCGGGCAGGATTCTTTTGCACTGTCGCATACCGTTATTACATAATCAAAATCTTCATTTATAAACCGTTCGACAGGCCTGGGAACTCCGGATGAGATATCGATTCCAGCTTCCTTCATAACCTGAATTGCCAACGGATTAACCTTACGCGCCGGCTTTGTTCCTGCAGAATACACCTCCAGATCCGAATCAAATGATTTTAAAAAGCCCGCGGCCATCTGGCTGCGGCAGGAATTACTGGTACACAGAATGAGTATTCTTTTATCTTTTCTCTTCTGCATGATGCTTGACAACTCTTGCCTGGGCATAGAAGATCACTTCCTCGGCAATATTTGTGGCTATATCAGCTATACGTTCCAGATTACGGCTTATACGGATCAGTTCTAAACCGCATTCGATCGTTTTTTTATCCGATTTGAGAAGTTCTATAACCTCTGTTGCCATCGACCTGTTGAGATTGTCTATCTGATCGTCGGTTTCGAGCACGGTCTGCGCCATCTTGGGGTCTACAAGTATAAAGCTGTCAAGCGCCTGATGCAGCATAAGCTTTATAGTAACCACCATTTTGGGAATTTCAAGCATCGAATCCAGGGGTTTGATTTTAAGAAGATTTAAATCCGATTCTGCAATATTAACAGCATGATCGCCTATTCTTTCAAGATCGTTATTTATTTTCTGAGCAGCTATAATAAAACGAAGGTCGCTTGCAACAGGCTGCTGCAAAGCAAGCAAATCGATAATAGCATTATCAATTTCTATTTCCAGCGAGTTTATTCGAGTTTCGTTTTCAATGACTTTATGCGCCAGACCGGTTTCATGCTCCAATAGCGCCTGCAAAGCATTATTCACATTCTCTTCAACTACACTGCCCATTTTTATCAGTATAGTCTTCAGGCTTTCAAGTTCCAGTTCAAAATGACGATTCATATTTTTTCCTGTATTGAAATAGTAATAACTGCATACTTATCCGAACCTTCCTGTAACATATTCTTCCGTATGTTTAATCGAGGGAGTTGTAAATATTTTTCTGGTTATATCATATTCCACCAATTCACCCATATAGAAGAAAGCTGTATAGTCGCTGACACGCGCCGCCTGCTGCATATTATGTGTTACGATGACGATGGTGTATTGCTTTTTAAGTTCAAAAATTAATTCTTCAATCTTTGATGTTGCTATCGGATCAAGCGCGCTTGCCGGTTCATCCATTAAAATAACTTCCGGATCGACAGCCAGAGCCCTTGCAATGCAGAGTCTCTGCTGCTGGCCTCCCGATATCGAAAGTCCGCTCTTGCTCAGATCATCCTTGACCTCATCCCAGAGAGCAGCCTGGCGGAGTGATTTTTCAACTATTTCATCCAGGCTCTTTTTATCTCTTATCCCGTAAATTTTCGGCCCGTAAGCGACATTCTCATATATGGATTTTGGGAAAGGATTTGATTTCTGAAAAATCATTCCGACTTTTTTCCTTAATTCAACGGCATCAACCGATTTATCGTAGATATTAATACCTTCAAATAAAACTTCACCCTCTGTTCGGACATTTTCGATAAGATCGTTCATCCTGTTTAAAGCGCGCAGGAATGTAGATTTACCGCAGCCCGACGGTCCTATTAGCGCGGTAACCTGATTGGTAAGTATATCCAATGATATATTTTCCAACGCCTGCTTTTCACCGTACCATAGGTTAAGGGATTTGACTTGAATTCTTATTTGACCGTTTTCCATATTTTATTCCTAATGCATTTTTTTTCGCATTTTATATCTGAGCACCACTGCAATAAAATTCAGGCTGAAAGTACAAAACAAAAGCACCATAGTCGTGGCGTATTGAATTCCGCTCGTTGCTTCCACGTCAGCCGATTGCGTCGCCATTATATAAATATGATATCCTAATTCCATAAATTGATCAGACAAGGATGCCGGCAAGTGAGGAAGGAAATAAGCGGCACCTGTAAAAAGTATCGGTGCAACTTCACCCGCACCGCGGCTGATGGCAAGAATCCCCCCTGTCAGCACTCCCGTAAATGAATTGGGAATTACAACTTTCCGTATTGTCTGCCATTTTGTTCCTCCCAGCGCAAGGCTTGCTTCACGCAGTTCACGGGGCACCGCACGAATTGCTTCTTCAACCGATACAATGACGACGGGCAGTGTCAAAAGTGCCATTGTAAGACTCGCCCATAAGAGATTCGGCTGTGCCCATCGCAATCCGCTGCCGCCTTCCAGTGCATAATCCATTCCCTGTCCCACGAATTGCACAAAGAAACCCAGTCCGAAAAGTCCGAACACGATAGCCGGCACACCTGCAAGCGTATTGACAGCAAAACGAATCATCTGGGCAAATTTTGATTTACTGCTTGCGTACTCGCTTAGATATACAGCTGTAACGGCTCCTATAGGAACTCCCACCAATGTCATAATAATTACCCGAAGAAATGTTCCTATTATGGCAGGATAAATACCCCCTTCTGTCATGCCTTCTTTTGGCGATTCGGTCAGGAAACTGATCGAAAAAGTATCCATCCCTCCTGCGATGATATTGACCATAATGACAACTATTGATGCAACAACGGCAAACGAGGCCATTCCAGTGATGCCTACAACAAGAGCGCCTATTATATTCCGTTTCTTTATCATCTATTTCCCGCCAAACTTTCTCATCAGCCGCCGGCGGATGAATAACTCTGCAATCGCGTTAAGTGCAAACGTGATAATAAACAGAAGTGCTCCTATAAGGAAAAGGACATTGTAGTGTGTATCTCCAAAGATAACCTCGGCCATTTCGGCCCCGATGGTCGCAGACAGAGTCCTGACGGGTTCAAACGGATTGAGTGAAAACAGCGCGGCATTTCCTGTTGCCATAAGCACTATCATTGTTTCGCCAAACGCCCTGCCGATTCCCAGAAGCACAGCAGCAAAGATACCTGGTGTTGCAGCAGGAAGAACAACAAACAGCGCAGTTTGCCATTTGGCTGCGCCGAGGGCGAGGCTTGCTTCCGTATATGATTTCGGCACAACAGAAAGTGCATCTTCCGAGATAGTATAAATAATCGGTATTACGCTTAAGGCGAGAGCTACGCCGCCGACAAATGCATTCAACCGGTACTCGAGTCCGAACATATCCTGAATCCATGTCGCCAAAACGATGAGGGCGAAGAATCCGACTACAACAGAAGGAATTCCTGCAAGCAGTTCGATCGAAGGTTTTAGAATTTCTTTAGTCCACTTTGAAGAAAAGAATGCAGTAAAAAGTGCGGCAAGAATGGCAATCGGTGCAGCAATCAAAACTGCGATCAACGATACCTTCAGGCTGGCCATAAATAAGGGTACAAGTCCATATTTTGGTTTAAGCGAAACCGGCTGCCAGGTGGTACTTAAAAGGTCGGGAATTGTAACAGGTTCTTCCGATTGATGTAATTCTTCATGCCTATCTGCTTCGTCCGATGATTCAGAGGGAATATCTCCATAGGTCTCTTGTTCAAGTTCGTCAGAAATCACGCTTTGCTTATCGGTATAACCTGAAAATATCGGCAATGCTTCCCGAAATACAAAAACAAAAATAAGGATAATAAATGCGAACGAAACAAAAGATGTTGCGGCAATTATCTTTTCAGCCAAAAATTCACTTAACCTGAACCGTTTCTCAAGAGAATTTTTATTTTTCTTTTTTATGCCAAAGAATAATATTTTTCTTATAAAACCATCAGGAGCTATATCAGAAGGCTTGTGAGATATTTTTTTATCCATGCATTTTATTCTCTTTAATGGTGTTAAGAATATAATAAGAGACTGTTACCTGCATATTAAGTTCCTGTTATGGAATTATTAACAATTTCCTTCATTTATAAACACAACGGCTCTTACCCTTAGAGTTGATAAGAGCCGTGTTTATTATCTAAATAACGCAGAGATATTTATCTTACCGGGAAATAGCCGACTTTTTTAACTATTGACTGGCCTTCAGGACTTAATATCCAGTCGATATAGTCTTTTATAGCACCTGATGGGCGTGAACGAACATACAGATAAAGATAACGAGCAATCGGATAATTACCGCTTTTAACATTTTCTTCTGTCGGAGCATATGCAGGTGATTTCTCATCCACTTTAACTTTTGCTTCTCTTATGCCTTTGCCGTACGCCGCTCCGCCATAGCCGATGCCAAATTCATCTTTTGCAACTGCGTTTACAACAGCTGCAGTCCCGGGCATGCTTTGCATAGTGGATGAATAATCATCACCCATCATTACATTATCCCTGAAGTAGACGTAAGTACCGGAATTATTTTCTCGGCCGTATAAAATGATACGCTGATCCGGCCCGCCAATTTCTTTCCAGTTTGTGATTTTTCCTGTATAAATGCCTCTCAGTTGTGCAAGTGAGAACTCCTGAACAGGATTTTTTTCATTCACATATATCGACAAGCCGTCTTTTGCCGTTTTGATTTCCACACCTAATGAATTATACCGCTGTTTAAGTTTGCTCTTTTCGCTGGGTTTCATGGGCCTGGAGGCATTGCAAATATCCGTAGTACCATTAATTAGTCCGGAAATTCCCGTTCCCGATCCGCCGCCGGTTACCTGAATAACTACTCCAGGATTCTTCTGCATATATAATTCCGCCCATCGTTGTGCAAGAATCACCATTGTATCGGATCCTTTCACCGTAATTGTCTCAGTAGGCCCCGAGAACCCGAGTATTACTGCCGCCAGTAGTAATATGATTGCTACATTTTTCATTCTTTATCTCCTTTATTAGGTTATTTTCAAATTTTATTTAGAACTTATATTGAATTCTGAACGTGAATATATCGTCCTTAACATCTTTAATGTACGGCCGGTATGCAGTATTTGTTGTTATTGGAGATATTTCATCATTTGAAATCATATCATAATAAGCCACAAACTTAACATTCTCGTCGTAATGGTACACCCACCCTATTCCAATAGTTTTGTAGGCGAGGTCGCCCAGTCCCATATTTGAACCCGGTGCACCGATATTTTTTGAGCTGTTATCGCTGTTGGGATGGAACTCATCATACCGGACCACCAGTTGATGACTCAATCCGATATTCTGAATTAACGCCGCATAATATCCGAGAAAATTGCGGACATACATATCACCGGTCAACAATGCGCTTGGGGAACGATTATCATCCTTTGTGCCCGGCTGCTGGCCTGAAATTAATTCAGCGCGAATAGACGAGCCGCCGAACGGCAGAAAATCTGCATACAACTGTGCATCTATTCCTATATAGGACCGGTCGAAATATTTACCGTTGTTAGTCGATGTTGAGTCCAGTTCATTTATCTTCTCATAAACATATTTTGTATTACTGCGAACACTTCCTGAATAGACAGAAACACCTGCGTCCAATGCAACGTTTTGTTCCTGGAATTGGAGTCCGATTCCCAGCCGGCCGATTACATCTTTTCTATTATCTACATCATGAGTTGTTGGGCCCGTGCCGTTGAATACGCCGAATTTAAAATTGAAGAGGCTCAGAAAACCCATTTGTTCTGTAGGAATAACTTCCAGTTTCATACCTAATTCACGTTCTCCAGGGAACAATGTCTGGTACATCCTGGTTCTTTCCGGCGCTTCGCGGCTGCTTGAGGAATAAGATATTTCAAAGCCGAAAGGCCTGTCAAAAACACCGGCTGTAAGAGCGAAGGTTTTCAACCATGGCTCTTTAACCGAGAGATACATATCCTTAATAGAAACACCACTTTGCGTAACATCTATTTGCATCACATATTGTGTAAGATCATTTTTATATACAGCTTTCAACCTTCCCCGCCTTACTAAAAATCTCGAAGATACATCTTTGCCCAGAGCACCGCCTGAAAAATTGCCTACGGCTGTCGGGCCTGATGTTTTAACTCCATCATAACCTCCTGCGCCATTTGTAGAAGTGAACTGGGACTGGACATATCCGGACAATTTAATTTTTTTCAGTGCATCTAAAGTAGTTTTCATTTCTGCGATTGTTTCGTTTATACCTGAAACTGCATCCTGTATTTCAGTAATGTTTCTTTCATTTACCGTTTTTGAACTGTCTTGTCCGTATGAAAGTGCAGAAGTTATAACAAGAAATAGCAAACAGTATTTTAGTCTTTGCATATATTTGTCCTTTATTTGTGTTTTTTCTTTGTTTATGTATCTTTTATTTACCTGTACTTAAAATAACGACTGAAATATTATTACTAGCGGTATACATGAATTTTTTTATATAAATATCGCATAAAGATATTTCCAAAATATAACGAACAGGTTAACATTTTATTACTTGCATTTATTGAAAAATATGACCTTTGTAAATGGATTATGGTTAAAAGATATTCTTTATGACAGCAATAATCGCGACTATTCCAATCATCCAAAGAAGCAGCTCAATGCATGATATATGGCTTTCATCTTCGCTTTCTTCTTGTTTCGGTAGATTTTTATTCAACAGATCAAACAGAAATGATTCACGTGTCCGTTTATTATTTTGATTTCTCATCTATATTTATCGATATATGTTGGTACCATATTAGCAATAAACAAAATAAATGATGTTACCAAAGTGTTAACAATCCTTTATCTTTTTATATATTCTGTTGTTGTGCTTGATAAATGTGAAACGCTTGTTTAATTATACCCCCATTACTTCCCTTGAATATCCAGTATCAATTAGGTAAAATGGAAGTATGAACAGATTTCAGCTTCTGAAAAAAATACTGCCGGGATTTTTACCGCTAATAGTATTTATCGTAGTTGACGAATTATTCGGAATATCGGCTGGATTGATCGTTGCCGTGTGCTTTGGAATTGTTCAGCTGCTCTTTATATTTATTAAGGATAAAATATTCGATAAATTTATTTTCTTTGATACCGGTCTTATCGTTATTCTTGGATGTGTATCATATTTTCTTGAGAATGCGATATTTTTTAAACTGAAACCCGCATTAATAGGGACCATTCTTTGTATAATACTCGGAATATCCGCATTCTCAAAAACGAATATAATGGCATTGCTGTCCAAGAGATATATGGGTGATTTGACTTTAGATACCGGGCAAATCAGTCAATTCAATAAAAGCACAAAGACCCTCTTCTATATCTTTTCGTTTCACACAATACTGGTTATCTATTCGGCATTTTTTATGTCCAAAGAGGCCTGGGCATTTATCAGCACTATAATATTTTATCTGCTGTTCGGGGCATATTTTCTTTTCGAGTTGATAAAAATTAAACTGAATAACCGTAAATACAAAAAAGAAGAGTGGCTTCCCTTAGTTAGCGAAAGCGGCAATATAACAGGACATGCCCCACGCTCAGTTGTACACGGGAATAAAGAATTGCTGCATCCCGTCGTTCACTTGCATGTTCTGAACAGCCGAAAGCAAATATTTCTGCAAAAAAGGCCTCTGACAAAATTGGTACAGCCGGATAAATGGGATACATCGGTCGGCGGTCATGTTGCCGTCAATGAGACTATCGAGAATGCTTTAAAACGGGAAGCGGAAGAAGAACTTGGTATCAATAATTTCGATCCTAAATTCGCCTACAGGTATATTTGGAAAACAGATATCGAATCTGAACTTGTTTTCCTTTTTTACACTTTTTTTGAAAACGGAATAAAAGTTAATGAAGATGAAGTTGTTGAAGGCAGGTTCTGGAATATATCAGAGATCAATAGTCATTTGAATGACGGCAGTCTAACGCCAAACTTCGAAGTGGAATTCAATCTTTTAAAAAAGATGTCGATTATATAAATTTCTATACTCCCAGAAAAATATTTCCGCAAAAAGCCCCTATTGCAAAGGGGCTTTTTCTCGGGCTGTAAATTACACTTATTTAACTAAAAGCCGCTACTTCGAAAATATTATCATACCGATAATCAGGCCTAGGATAACAATGCCGTAAATACTGGCCATAATAATCGGGATTTTAAAAGATTCTCTTTTTTGTTGTACGTCTTGATTCTGTTCATTCATTTTATATCTCTTTCTTTTTTTGTTCTTTCCTGTGCATTTTTGTGAATAAATATATCAACATTCCCAAAATAGCCGTCCATGTAGCTATCATCATTATAATTGCACTTGTACTCATTGCAGTAACTTTTAATCCAATATTCGAAACTTATTAGAAGCTATTATCCAAGGAATATTCTTAAAGGTCCTCTAAAGTATGACCGAAGCAGGTTCAAAACGACCAAGATCATCAACCGGTAAATAGCTGACGGAAAAAACAACTACAGCAGTTTGACAAATCCCGTCTTTCTTTTACGTGAATAAAAGATAAGAATTATATAAATGACAATCAAAGATTGTTGTTATTAATATATCGATTCTTTTTTTAGGAGAATTTAATTATTAAAAAACAGAATTTCTCCTTGACCGTATTAGTTAAATACTATCCTGCAATTTCATGAGCCATACGATGGTACTTTTCATGAACACCGGCGCCTGTTTCTTTTTCCTCTACTTTCTTAAACGACTGTTCGAGCATTTGCTTGTCTTCTGCTGTCATTAATCTGTCAGCCATCGGGAATAAAATATTGTTCTCTTTAGCTATATGCGATCTGAGCAGTTCGATATATTGCAGTAAAGCTTTACCGATATTTTCGCCGGCTTCCTTTTTTCCTGCATCATAATCCTTTAATGCAGCTTCCGTGCGCCTGATCAAATCTCTTCCGGCTTGATGTTCGTTCAGCATAACTGCAACCGGTCCCTGTTCTTTCGACATACCGCGTTCGACGAGTTTAATAAACAGGTGTTTTTCCTCTTTTGAATGATGGCACCCGTCGGTAAATATTTTTGAGAATTCTATTATGCTCGATACTTTTGAGGCATCTACTTCCCCGGTTGATAAAATGGATTTCATCAATCGTTCTGCTCCTGACAACATATACAGAATTATTTCATGTTCATGCTTCAATTCTTTCGTCGGTTTCATAATTGTGTTCCTTTTTTTATTATTATTACAACTAAGCGAGTTATGAAATAGTTCCGGCCTTTTGATAGGATCTCTTTATAGATGCAATCAAAAAAACTATTCTATGCAGGCCGGTAATAATAAGTTACCGGTAAGGTACAACTAAGTCGAAATAATTTTGTATTTTAAAGCATATTTATTCAATACAAATACTATTATGAAAAGACGAATTACAGAATCGACAGTATTATTTATAAGTATTATCAAATGGGTATTTCTGGCAACCGTAGCGGGAGGTATTGTGGGCGCAGCGGCTGCTTTATTTCTTAATTTACTCGATCTGGCTGCAAATCTGGGGCGGCAGTCAACTTATACTTTCCTTTTTATTCCTTTTGCATTATTCGCTAGTGCGCTTCTCGTAAAATATCTGGCTCCTGATGCGGAAGGCCATGGAACAGAGAAAGTAATAGAAGCAATCCATAAACGTTCCGGCAAAATTGCTCTGCCGGTTGTTCCTGTAAAGCTTGCCGCCACGATTATAACTCTGGCAACCGGCGGTTCCGCCGGCAAGGAAGGTCCATGTGCACAAATCGGCGCCGGATTGACTTCATTCCTAAGCGATATTTTCAAATTCGACGATCACGACAGAAAAAAATTGGTGGTCTGCGGAATTAGCGCCGGTTTCGCAGCCGTCTTCGGAACGCCCATTGCCGGTTCAATTTTCGGAGTCGAAGTATTATTCGTCGGTGCTATTCTTTACGAAGTGCTTCTTCCCTCTTTCATCGCCGGAATCACGGCTTACCAGGTGACTTCTTTGCTTGGAGTGACTTATTTTCATGGTCAGGTGAATGTCGTTCCCGTCTTTACCGAGTTATTTCTTCTAAAGGTAATGCTCGCCGGATTATTTTTTGGAATATGCTCAATCATTCTGATAGAAACGCTTAAAGCGGGTGAAAAGATTTCCAACCGTATAAAAATTTGGACACCTTTTAAAGGCCTAATCGGAGGCATTTTTCTTGTTATACTTGCTTTAATATTTTCAAAAAACTATCTAGGACTTGGATTACAGACAATCGAGGGTGCTTTTCGGGGTGAGACTGCCGATTGGTATGCATTTCTGCTAAAACCTGTTTTTACTTCAATTACACTCAACTTCGGCGGAAGCGGCGGTATAGTTACACCAATCTTTTTTATCGGTGCAACAGCAGGACTTTTCTTCGCAACCGTTATGAATTTAAATCTGGGTACATTTTCGGCAATCGGATTGGTCAGTGTTCTGGCAGGTTCAGCAAATACACCTATTGCTGCAAGCATTATGGCTGTTGAATTATTCGGTCCCCAGATTGCTCCTTATGCAACAGTTGCATGTGTTATCAGTTTCCTCATAACCGGACATAGAAGCGTCTATCCATCTCAGGTTCTTTCTATATCAAAATCCCCATCACTTAAAGTCGAAATCGGCAAAGAGCTTGAAGATATACAGACATCATACATCCCTCGGAAGAAAAGCCTGGCTGGACTGGTATTTCGGTTCATAGGATTTATAGAGAAACTCGTAAGCCGCATACAGGGAGGGCGCGGATCAGGGGATCACACAGACAATAGTAAATAAAAAAAAACCTATTATTTATTTTATCTTTTGCTTCCTTTTCTTACCTTACTGCCTGACAGCTTCAAAAGAAATATTTGATTAATTGAACAAGACTAAAAAGAATAAAGACCGTAAATATGACAGTTGAAATCATCATAGTTTTTGCGGTAATAGTAACAGCCGTTGCACTTTTCATGTCCGAAAAACTGCCGGTAGACCTTGTCGCGCTGATGGTTATGGCTATACTTCTTCTCAGCGGTATCATTACACCGGAGGAAGGAATTTCCGGATTCAGCAATACCGCAACAATAACCGTCGGAGCAATGTTCATATTGAGTTCTGCGCTGTTCAAGACTGGAGCTGTGAATAAAATAGGCAAGTGGACAATCAGGGCTTTCAGGTATAACTTCTGGCTCGGAATACTGATAATGATGGTTCTTGCAGGAACTCTTTCTGCATTTATCAATAATACTCCTGTGGTCGCAATTTTCATTCCTATAATAATTGGAGTTGCGCGCGAAATAAAAAGGAGCCCTTCGCAGCTTCTTATGCCTTTGTCCTTTGCATCTATGTTCGGCGGTGTATGCACTTTGATAGGTACTTCGACAAATATTCTTCTCAGTTCCATCGCTGTGCGGCACGGCCAGCGTGAATTCGGCATGTTTGAATTTTCATCTCTAGGCCTTATTTTCTTCGCTGTCGGTACTCTATATATGCTTCTTATCGGCATACGATTGATACCGAAACGCCGTACAGATGATCAGCTTACTCAACGTTTCGGCATGGGACAGTATTTAACGGAAATTATCGTCCTGCCAGAAGCAGCGACAGTAGGAAAGTCGGTTGCTAAATCTCCGCTTACAAAAGAGGTAGGCGTCGAAATTGTTGAAGTTATCAGAGACGGTAAACGGCTTTCCATTCCAGATTCTCGTCTCATAATTAATGAAAATGACGTTCTTCGTGTTGCCGGTGATGTTGAAAAACTAAAAAAATTACAGGAACGTGAAGGTATCAAACTGAAGGCCAGCCATGAATTTAAAGATAATGATTTGCAGAGCGAAGATACAACGTTAGCAGAGGCAATCATTGCGCCCAATTCTTATCTTGAAGGCAAATCGCTTAAGCAAACTCGTTTTCGCGATACTTTTGACGTCACTGCTCTTGCTATAAGACGCCGAGACAATATACTGCATACAAATCTCAACGGAGTAAAACTTCGTGCCGGTGATGCACTTCTGCTTGAAGTCAGCAACGAAAATATTGAGAATCTGAGCGAGCAGGATGCATTTGTTTTTGTCTCGGAGGTAGGTCTTCCCAATTATCGGAAAAGAAAAATATTTACTGCAGTTCTAATCGCCGCAGGTGTCATCGGAACAGCTGCTATGGGATTACTTCCAATCGTTATCAGTGCGATATGCGGCTGTGTATTAATGGTTATTACAAAATGCATTACACTTGACGAAGCATACAAAGCAATAGACTGGAAGGTAATTTTCCTTCTTGCAGGCGCACTTACACTCGGTGTTGCCCTTGAAAAAACGGGAGCCGCACTTTTGATATCGAATATAATTATCAATCTATTAGGTGCTTTTGGCCCTATTGCTGTCGTGGCGGTACTTTATTTATTAACCTCAATTCTAACTGAAACCATGTCTAATAACGCCACTGCAGTACTTCTTGCTCCTATAGCTATCGCTGCGGCAGAATCGCTTCATATTGATCCGCGACCGCTTTTAATGACTATTACATTTGCAGCGTCTGCAAGTTTTATGACTCCTGTCGGTTATCAAACTAACACTATGATTTACGGCGCGGGACAATACAGATTTACAGATTTTATCAAAGTCGGCACTCCGCTGAACATAATTTTCTGGATCATCGCAACTGTATTTATTCCCTATTTCTGGCCTTTTTAAAAAATGTTTTTATATATTAGAAATGATATTCAATAATTATGTGAAACGCTATGGAAACAATCAAGCGCATTGCCGAATCAATTAAAGAATTACTGAGTATTCCCATTTTCACAATAGGCGAATCTCATCTTACACTCTGGACATTTTTGTATCTTACCGTTTTATTTGTCCTGCTCATCTATTTAAGCGGCAAGCTCAGGACATGGATTTCGGACAGATTATTTTCACACAGCAGTATGCACATCGGTATGCGCCTGACGATCGGCACAATTTTCCGCTATGTCTTAATTTTTATAGGAATGTTAATCATCCTTCAGACTGCCGGTATAGATTTGACAACACTGAATGTCCTTGCCGGAACGATCGGTATAGGCGTAGGATTTGGTCTGCAGAACATAGCAAATAATTTCATCAGTGGTATTATTATTCTGATTGAAAGGCCTATTAAAATCGGGGACAGAATTGAAGTCGGCAGTATAGAAGGAGACGTGGTGCATATCGGCGCGCGCAGTACTTCGGTTATAACCAACGATAACATAACGATCATTATTCCAAATTCGACCCTTATTTCAGAAAACGTTATCAACTGGAGTCATAACGACGAGAAAGTGCGCTTTAAAATTCCGGTCAGCGTTGCATATGGAAGTGATGTAAAACTTGTAGAACAGCTTCTAATCAGTGTTGCTAAAGAAGAAAAGGAAGTGCTTGAAGACCCTAAACCGGGGGTGCGTTTCATGGAATTCGGAGACAGCGGCCTGTTGTTCGAACTCCGGGCATGGACAAATACTCTAACACATCGGAAAGGTCTGCTTACAAGCAAACTCAATTTTGCCATATATGATAAATTCAATCAGAACGGGATCCAGATCCCCTTCCCCCAGCGAGATATCCATATTCTCGGCACGAAGAGCGAACAAAATACTCCGCCCACAGTGAAAGAATAATCTACAATACATCTTTATATAAATATCATTTCTATTCTCTTAAAATGATTCTCAAAAAGCGATAAACGACCGGGCGAAATGGTTTAGATGATTAAAGATTATAATTGACATAATGTGCCGGTTAATACTGCATTTTTGTTTCAGTTGAATCTGGCATTTAACTTTGCTGCCTGTCTTAAGCTATTGCCGATACTGTTTTCCTTGATAATGAATAGTTTGCTTTTATATTAGTATTACTAAAGGGTATGATTATGAAAAAAATCAATCTGAAGAATTTTGAGACTAAAATTATCATCCGGCCAATCAAGATGGACGACTATGAGCAGATAACAGCACTCCAGGAAAAATGCTTCCCCGGCATGAAAGCCTGGTCAAGGGAACAGATGGAAAGCCAGATTGCTATATTCCCCGAAGGACAGATATGTGTTGAGTATGATAATAAGATAGTCGCTTCTTCAAGCAGTCTTGTTCTTGATTTCGACCTGTATACTGCCTGGCACAGCTGGAAAGAGATTGCCGACGGCGGTTTCATACGAAATCACACATTGGAAGGCAATACGCTGTACGGAATTGAGATCATGGTTGATCCTGAATTCCGCGGGTTAAAACTTGCACGGCGCCTCTATGATGCGAGGAAAGACATTGTCAGGCGGTATAATCTTATGCGCATAATAATCGGCGGAAGAATTCCCGGTTACGGAAAGCACGCTTCGCGCATGAGTGCCCGCGAATATGTCGATAAAGTTACCAGCAAATCTTTATTTGATCCCGTTCTTACAACTCAATTGTCCAACGGATTCATATTGAAACGCCTCATTCCGAATTATATGATGTCAGATACAGAATCGCGCGGATTTGCGACTTTTCTTGAATGGACAAACTTGGATTACATTCCGGATAAGGGCCAATTGTACACACGTGTCGCCCCTGTACGAATATGCGCTGTTCAATATCAGATGAGACTTATTAAAAGTTTTGAGGATTTTGCTCAGCAGTGCGAGTATTTTGTGGATGTTGCATCGGATTACCGTACGGACTTTATTGTATTTCCGGAGATGTTCACATGTCAGCTTTTATCATTTCTTCCCCCTGAACGCCCTGCAAAAGCTATGCGCAAGCTTTCGCAGTTTACACCGCAGTATCTTGACTTATTCACTAAACTTGCTGTCAAATACAATATCAATATTATAGGCGGGTCGCATTTTACGGTTGAGGGAGACAATCTTTATAATATTTCATATTTGTTCCGCAGGGACGGAACACTCGGCAAACAATACAAACTGCATATTACTCCAAATGAACAGCGCTGGTGGGGTGTTAAGCCCGGAAAATCACTGGAAGTATTCGAAACGGATAAAGGCAATATTTCCATTCTCGTCTGTTACGATATTGAATTTCCTGAAATAAGCCGTCTTGCAGTAGAACGCGGCGCTCAGATGCTGTTTGTTCCATTCTCAACAGACGAGCGTTATGCTTATCTTCGTATCAGATATTGTGCTCAGGCAAGGTGTGTCGAGAATCATGTATATACCGTTATTGCAGGCTGCGTGGGTAATCTTCCTTCTGTCGAGAACCTTGATATTCATTATGCACAATCTGCAATTTTTACACCCTCGGATATCCCTTTTACACGCGATGCAATATTAGCCGAGGCAACACCTAATATTGAGACAGTAATTTTTGATGAAGTTGATCTCGAGCTTCTGAAAAAACACCGCAAGACCGGAAGCGTGCTTAACTGGGAAGACAGACGCAAGGATTTATATGAAATAATCTGGAAGAATCAAAAATAATCAGCTTCTTTTTCTCTTTGATGAATTAATTGTTAATTATTTCAAACATCTAAATTGTTAAACATAATTATGAAAATATTCGATATAATATTTCTTGAAAACACTGTGTTAGACTGGCTTATCTCAGCCGGTACAGCATGCGCAATACTCTTTTTTATCATTGTTCTCCGCAGAATTATTCTCAGGAAAGCCCAGCGGCTTGCAGAAAAAACAAACACAAAAATTGACGATCTTTTTGTCGATATACTTAAAGATCTGAAAAAGATCACTATGCTCGTCATCGCTGTTTACGGCGGATCAAAGGTGCTCGTCCTTCATCCAAAAGCGTCAAGCGCTATAGAAATTCTGCTGATCTTAATCAGTCTTTTACAGACCGGTATCTGGGGCAATCGCATAATTAGTTTCTTTATCACTAACATCCTGACGAAAAGAGATATAGCGGCGGGTGAAAACAAATCGATTCAGTCTATTTTCCGGCTGGTCGGCCGTATATTGCTGTGGAGTGTCATACTCCTTTTGGCCCTTGACAATCTCGGCGTAAATATAACAACACTAATAGCAGGGCTCGGCATCGGCGGCATTGCAGTGGCACTCGCTCTCCAGAATATACTCGGCGATTTATTCGCGTCACTTTCTATCCTGCTGGATCGGCCGTTTGAAACAGGCGACTTTATCATTGTCGGTGAATATATGGGAACGGTCGAACATGTCGGATTAAAAACCACCAGACTTCGCAGTCTTTCCGGCGAAGAGAATGTTTTCTCTAATACCGATCTCATTCAAAGCAGAATTAGAAATTATAAACGCATGTCAGAGCGTCGAATTGTATTCTTAATAGACGTAGTATATCAGACTCCTTACGATAAACTCTGCAATATTCCGGCTATTATTAAAGAAATCATCGATGCCCAAAAGCTTGCCCGATTTGACCGCGCCCATTTTAAGAATTTTGCCGATTCATCTCTGAAATATGAAGTTGTGTACTATGTATCATCGCCGGATTATAATACATACATGGATATTCAGCAAAATATTAACCTGGAAATATTTAAACGTTTTCAGCATGAACAGATAGAATTTGCTTATCCGACAAGAACAGTCTTTATGGCATCGAACTCTGATTCTAAAGCCGACAATCAATAGATTCAATTCTTCATACAAGTATTAGAATATTCTCCATTCTGACTGAGTACGGATTGCGTATGATAAATGACAATAAAAGAAAAAAAGAAATTCACCTCAACATTCGTAGTCTTGACGAAATACTCATCAATTTGAATACGCCTCATTATCGAAAAAGATGCTTAAACGAGGATATTGAAGATTATATTGTTGAACAAGCCTCGTCTTTTCAAAAGAGGGATATAATTGATCTGAAAATTTCTATCCCGGGCAACAGCTGTGAACTAAGGGATATCATAGAAAAATCAATACGCAATCATTTTATTCATCTTAAAGAAAAGTCATTGATCCAATATAAGCATTCGTTAAAATTCGGATGGAGGAGTCTGCTTATTGCTTTTCTTTTCCTGGGAATAATTATTTCTATTACAGAGCTGGAGGTTAAATTTTTCCCTGAAAACGGGTTAACAACGCTTATACGTGAATCGCTGATCATACTGGGATGGGTTGCCTTCTGGCGTCCTGCAGAACTTCTGCTTTACGAATGGTACCCGTTTAAACGCGATGCGCGGCTATACGACAGGATATCGAAAAGCAATATTCATGTAGTGTCATCCGATAGCGAAGGCATACAAAACCCTCAACAATAGGCGGTTCTCTTATATCACTGCCGTATGATAATCATACGGCTATCTGCTGCAATACCCTCCGGGTTTCGAATAATTAAAGCTGGTTGAAGGTTGACCTCAGACTGTCCTCATTCAATATGAGAGTCAACTTTCTTCTTAGTCCAGGCTTGAAGAATTTAGGTAATAAATGTTTTCCGGCCCTACCATCGTATCAAATACTTCTTCATTATGCGAGATCACCATAATGCCTATACCTGACTGCAGTTTTGTTTCTATCATTGTGATTACCTTGGCAACGCTTAAAAAATCCAGACCGTTCAGGGGCTCATCAAGAATAATTATATCTGTATGAAGAATAAGCGATCTGAGTAAATTCAGCCGTTGTTTCTGTCCCCCGCTTAAAAATCGCACTTTCTTATTAAGGAACTCCCTGGTTGGTGCTTCTTCAAACAATTCGGAAATTGCATCAGCAATTTCTTCTTTACTCATCGAACCCACAACCGGCAGGCCTGAGAATACATCTTTTACCTTGGAATTCAAGTTCAACGATTCATCGGCATGTTGAAAAACCATGGTCATCTGTTTTCCCCAGACCCGGCCTGCCCAGGCATTCCGGCTTGTTTCTTCAGAGTACACAGTATCCCCCAGCTCCATCGACATTTTCTCTGATTTAATCAATCCCATCATTATCTTAACAATCGTAGTTTTCCCTGTCCCGCTGGGAGCTTTTAGATATGTAACCGTGCCTTTTCGGATTACAAGCGGCGCGGGTGTATTCCCTGCCGGATCGCGCGAGATGTGTAAAGTTCTTCCGAATACTTTTATTTCGGGCTGAAGCCGGAGTATCATTTCTTTTTTTTCAGCCGGCGGTTTTGCTGCGACTCTCTTTTCCAGCCATAACAGATATTCACGCGGTTGAAAATCCCTTAACCTAAGCCTGCCATGTTCAAGCATCAATTCCCTGTAGTATATATTTTTTCCTATAGCCGGATATTTACCGATAAACCTGCTTATCATTGAATAATCATGCGTTATGAGTAATATAGTCGGCCGGCTCTCACCGAAATTTTCCACAAGAAGATCAAGAAATTCATTGCGCAGTTTGTTATCAAGATTTCCCGTCGGTTCATCGAAAAAATACACCGATCCCTTGCTGCTGCCGGCAGTCGACGCCATCTTCTTAAATGCCATTGCCGCCAGAATTCTCTGTTTTTCTCCGCCGCTCGGCCGGTACGGCTTGGGATAAACATCAAGGATGTTTTCATATTCGGCGAGTTTTGGGTTCTGCCATAATTTCCTGAGAATACTCTCTTCACCAGGAGCTTCTTCCAGGCTGCCCTCGCGCAGCTGCATTCGTAATGTCTTCAAAGGATTCAAATGCGATGACGGCTCCTGAAAAACAAAAAATCCATTCCGCCTTATTTCTATTGCTTCTTTACTGTTGAGGTATGATCTATACGGCCGTCCGTCGATATGCACATCGAGCTCATCCGGATCAATCAATCCCGCAATTGCCAGAGATATCAGCGATTTGCCTATACCCGACTCACCCAGAAGTACGTTAATGGCAGATTTGACAACACGGAATTCATCTATCGCTACCAGTTCGCGATTTTCCGATAATATCCTGATATTATATTTGCGTTCTTCCATTTGTTATATCAATTTTTTGCGCCTAACAAATCCATTGGCAATCATATAAATACACAGCAGTGAAAAAACGATGCAGGACGCCACACTTAATCCCTGAAGATGCCGCTTAAATATTTCAGGTAAATACCCAAGATCTGTAAAAAGATTGCTCAGGGCGAGAATATCCTGCTTGCTGTCCACGTTTGCAAGCAGGTTCCCGAGTGTCATGGGAAAATTTATTAAACTCACATCCGTAGAAAGCCCGACAGAAATTATAAAATCGATACTGCATTGCAGGAATATAGATACACCAAAAATCGCTATTAATTTATGCAGTAAATGGCTTTTGCTGTTTTTCCAGAGAATCTCTATATTGATTATTCTTCTTATTTTAATACCGCAGCAGAGCATTGCATCGACAAAATCGAGAGTCCGGTAATAGTCAATACGTTGTTTAATTGTATCGGCAACTTCCAGGAATACCGCAATAGAAATTGTCCCCGCAATCCATATTAACTGAATGAACGATGATTGAATAATTCCTTTATAAAGCAGCATCGTCAGAATCACATATCCTATCAGTACTGCAATGATCTGTGGAATCGATCTAAGCATATCGGTTACAAACGATAAAATTGCAAAACCTGTTTTTAATTCCGATCTTTCGAGCAGGTGAAGCGATACGCCGGTAATCCATCCAAGAACGAGAGAAAAAACAACAACCATCATCCCGGTCAAGAGGCTGTTCAGGAATGCAGTCTGCAGCCGGGCGAACGCTGGGGCGTTAAGAAATAATGCATTCCAGATCCAGAGTAATCCGAGTCCGGCAATCCATATTATCAGCCAGAGAAGATCTTTCCTGTTAAAAAGATCCTGAAAACCGAATTTTCTTATAGATGTATTAATATCCATATTTTTTCTTTTCCATGTATTCCCAGATATCAATTACTATTTCCGTTAATTTAACGGCCAAAAAAATACCGAAAATAATAACAGCTGCAATATCGTACTGACGGTAAAGGATTTGCTGAAGAAGTACATAACAGAAATGCCCCTGTATATTCAGCGCCATTTCAATGATAATTAATCCTGTAACCAGGAAAGATGCATGCTCTTTTAATGCCGGAATAAACTGGAACCGCGCGTTTTCAAATATCGCCTGGAATACGTGAGACCGCAGTCCGTGTTTAATATGCAGCATGGTTTTTATCGGGATGCCTTCCGGAGCATTCCATTCGTATGATGCATTAAGATTCTTTACAACCGCAGTTTGTATATACCCTTTTCTGCTTTCGCCTGTCAGAAAAGTGAAAAATTTATTGGCGGTATGTATAAGAACGCCGTTGGAAATAATTCCAAGCAGTATCATAAATATCACCGAACTTGTATCAATTGTCGTCTTTACAGAATATGCGATTACATAAGCCGGCGAAAAAAGAAGCATATAAAGCATACCTTTTAGAAACGCTTTTATAATCAAAGCTGCAGCTTTGCCTGCGCTCTTTTTATCAGCACCTGTAACAATATCAAACGCCTGGGATATATAAGATTCGCGGTGCTGCTTCATTTTGATAAACCTGTACACGGCTATTCTTTGAGCGGCAAAATATATAACCAGAAGTACAACTGCATACACCGCAATAAACTGCAGATACATACCGCCTAATTTTTGAAGAACCTGCCATGTTAAACCATTCGGATTTTCAACTGTTTTATATGAAGGATCCGAAAATTGCCTCTGCCTCAAATTATCTATCGCCGTTAATAACGAATCGTTTCTTTGAGTCTGTCCTTTATAAAATATTTCCAGCGATTCACGAAACAGTGTCCGATCCAGCGGATTGCCGAAATCAATATAATTCAGGTCCAGATACTTTTGAATTTCTTTTTCGCTTTGTCTTGATTCAACCCGCGATATTTCATACATAGAAATGAAAATCCAAAATATGCAGGCCATGAGCAGAATACCCGCGCAATGAATAAGCAGCCTCGTGCGGAGGCTGGAATGCTCTTTATGCAGTATTCTTAAAATCTTCATCTTTGTTTTATTTCCATCCTGTTTCCGGAAATTATAACATTATAATTTGTTCCTAGTAGATATGTCTGCAGGGCGGATTTTAATATTTCAACGCTTTGCGGATAAACTTCCACCGCTTTTCCCGGAATAAAAACAAAACCCAGTATTTCAGACTGCGGATATTGCTGCCACTGAGGAACTGCCATTCCCCTGCTGGTTTCCTTGTTGAGTACAGAATATATCTGCATCAGTGTCCTGTTTACCTGCTGGATCCGCCCTGTTATTCTCTCCCGCAATGCCGCGGACAACTCCGGCTGCGAAGCTGCTGTTCGAACGATCTTCCATAATTTGCCTTCATCACCGCTGCTGGTCTTTATCCATCCGAATTTCTGATCTTTTCCGATAAGTTTTACATATATGGATCCGTCATGTCTGAAAAACCTGACACAGCGGTCGCCTGCAGACAAGTAACTTTGTCTTCCATTTGAATAATTCCTGAAAGCAATCTTTTGCGATGCGAGAACTGTAATTGTGTCCGCCAAGCATTCTTTGTCTTTAAACGTTTTAGTTTCACCGGCCTTGTTCCAGCCTGTAAGCCTTCCTTCTTCTCCGATTAGCAGAAAATATGTCTTTCCGTCAATTTCCACTCTCATGCAGCGCGTAAATCCGTCGCCAAGAATATCGCGGGCTTTTAAAACCTTCATAGGAACAAAAGGGAGAAAATTAGACAGCTGAGATGAAGTCGTCGATTGCTGGAAGGCATCATAGATCGTCAGACTACGCGGCTTTTCAATCAGGATAACATCGTATATCTGGGAAACTGCAGGTGTGAGGAATAATACAGCAAATGATGCAGCGAAAAAAAGGATAACAAAGAGGCGGCGTTTACAGCCGCCCCATCGATAATTACATTTCATTAATTCTGAGATTCTTTCCATTTCTTCAAGGTCGACAATTGCGACGCAACGCCGTACAGATCAATACTTGTGCTGTCGAACTGTGTACTGAAGTAAGCTGTCGACGGCAGCGAGAAAAACCATGCGCCGAGTGCCATCTTGTTTTCATCTGCCGCAACACGCCTGGCATATTCCTGCTTATCGCCGACATGATGAGTGGACATAAAATTATACATATCATCAAGGAAGAGAATAATATCATTCCGCTCCGCGGCATTCACTGCCGGATCAAGATTAAGGAAATT
The DNA here is from genome assembly GCA_016928255.1 of Bacteroidota bacterium. GTDB lineage: Bacteria > Bacteroidota > Ignavibacteria > UBA10030 > UBA10030 > Fen-1298. The sequence continues at coordinate 26,808 of JAFGLB010000076.1, read as the reverse complement.
ACGGTTTTCTTTAAAAGAAGCCGGATTAACAACCAGTTCGCCTTTTTCGTTCATCGTTGTCTGCAAATTGACTTTATAAGTCTCAAGATCCGGTTCTCTCAGAAAAATACTGTACAGATCAAAAAGGAAATTACTGCGGTATCCGCTTATAGCAACCAGTACTGCATCATAATCACCCTGTTTTATATCGCTGTTCTGGACGGCAGTCGCTTTTACTTTTCCCTGTGTTATTGCCCGATCATTTAGAATTTCTATCAGATCTGAATACTCTTCACGATAACCGTAGTTCAAGCATGCTTTGATCCGCACGGTATCAGGCAAGATAGACAGGTTTGGAAAGTTTTCATCGCGCACCCGCTCAACGATTTTTTCCTGAACGTAATATGATGAAGTCGGAAAGACTATATCATTCAGCAGTTCAGTATAATTGTCATAATTCCCTTTGAAATCGATTATGTGCCGCTGCTGTTCTGTGCCCACTTTAAAGAAGCGGTTCACGATTTCTTTATTATTCAGAAGTCTTCGCAGTTCTATCCGCTGGTCCCTGTTAAGGCGCTGCGTATTAAACAGCACCGCAAAGAATGTAGAGCTTACATTTGATTTTGCGAAGAAATCATCCTGCTCCTGCAGGATCGGCGATAAGCTTCCAAACGGTGTCTCAAGCAGTACATTTATATTTTCATTGCGCAGTTCGGTTGTAAACGTACTGTTATCAACATAGGGTACCAGATGAACTTTGCCAATCGACGCACCGCCGCTCTGAGTTGCGTAAAAACGAATGATGTTTTCATAATCGGGGACTTTCATATAAGGAGTAGTGCCCACCGAATAAGTCAGTGCATTCATATCGGAATTATCCGGCAGAATTTTAAATGAAAGGACTTCTTTGATATCGGATTCTATCCACAGCCGGTTTTCACGGAATCTGAAACTGATTTCATTCCTCTCATTCGGACCTACAAATTCCATCACAGGAAGCGCCTGTCCTACAAGAATATAATCCGGCGAAAGGCTGCCGAGACTCTGGATACGCTTTAGCGTAAATGCAAGATCCTTTGCCGTAAATTCATGCATCTTTTTTTCCTGCAATGTCACATCCTCATCGTCGATGAAGGCCTGATAGGAATCGTGCCAGTAACAGCCTGATTTCAGCCGAATAGTGACGATATCTCCGTTGATGCCGATAAACTCACCAAGCCCGTTCTCAAAAATTACACCGCTTGGCGTAGCAGTAAGATTGAATAATCCGTCGAACATAACATCATCCAGCTTATCCGCCATGGCGGTCGAGCTTGGAAGATGCGGATCGATTGCCGGTTTTTGATGGGCGATGTACGGAAAAGCCACAGTATCGGCTAATTCCGATTGTGTCAGGAAATACCACAAACCGCCGGCGATAAGAATTGCAGCAACAGCACCAATAATAATTTTCGTTTTCATAGTTTATGCCGTTAAATAATGAGAGATCAGTTTTTACGTATGATCGGCACCTGGGCCATAACGCTTACTTCAAACAACTGGAATGCAGGATAATTGAACTGCACCTCAATGATATTTTCGCCGTCCTTCGGAATATCCACCGGCGTGATCTGTGCTTCATAATTATTATCCGCAGAAGGTGCAGTTATGCGCATATGTCCTTCTGTTTTAATAACCTTTTTATTCAAAAGCATTTGAGTAAACCATTGCCTGCTGCCGGCTTTTTCTGCAATAGCCGGCGGGACTTTTATATTGATGTCGTACACAGGAAATTTCGCATCCGACGGTATCTTTACGTTTATACGCAACATATACTCATTTGTGGCTTTCGGCTTGTCGTTTACAGGAACAACCAGAATTCTTCTGTATTCCTTTGCCTTAACAAGCGGTTTGGCAATTCTTGGATCGCATTCATCGATAATATTCCTGACCGATTTATCCTGCCCGTTATAGTATTTTGCATGAGCAAGAACGGCATGCGCTTTATCGACTCCATGATCACGCGGTGCCTTCGTTAAATCACTGTAAATGTTCTTTATGCTTTTTTCCGGGAATCTGATTGTTTTTACTTCATTCAGATAATTCTCAATTGTACGGCGTTTTTGTGCAGCACGTTCCGGAGATTCCGAACTGAATATTAATGTATAGACAGGAAGAAATGACGAATCGGCATAAAGACCTTCTACATTATTAATCGTCGATTCATGCATTTTGGCAAAATTATCTACACGCTCGTACGAAAGCTTCTTTATCCGCTCGAATAATTCAGATTCAAGCGATTGTGCGGTCTTGAGCTTGGCGGCAGATATTTTCGAAGCATTGAGAAAATTCTGCTCGTCCAATAAAGCATACAGCCCCTCTTCACTTCCCACCCAGTCGCCGGCATTCAAGCGCTCACGGATCCGGTCTGATATGCTCTTCATCATTAATCCGTCAAGATCAGGATATTGATCTGCAAGAAATGTCAGATCGCGATTAGCTCTGAGAACCTGAATCATCCTCTTGTAATCACCGCCGGGTTTGAGTTCATTAACCTGCCGGACAGCATCAGCAGCCCTCTGAAATTGATTCTGCCGCTGGCTGACTTTCTGCTTCATATTCTGAATGCCGTCGCTGAAAAGCTGATTTATAACCGGGTTCCTGTACCTGTCGAACTTGTCAAGATTATATTCAGGACTTCCGCTTCTTGCTTTTTCAAGCTTCATTATCAATTCAGGATAATAAGTATTATCGGGCCACGGAGATTTTTGATGAGAGGCAGGACCCGCAGACTCGTAGATAGCTTCGCCGTCTCTTATCCATTTTGCCGGAATATTGAATTCATCCACATAACTGCGGATTCCCTTCAGGTTTGCCGGCATTTGCTTGCCGCAGGCTGTGAATAATTTTTCCACGTTATCAATCGACGGATCAAGATCTATGACAGAAATATCGTCTTTTTTCTTTAACTGATTATCAAACAACGGAAAAGCTTCATCAAGGCGATCCAAGAATACGTTCTTGTAATGCTCCACTATAGGCGTCCGGTAACTGCTTTTATTCTTAAGGAATTTCTCATAGTCCTTGTAATGGCCCATAAAAGCTTTAAAATTGTACTTTGTAGAACGTTCCTGCTGAATAACGTTAAGTAAATGAATATAGTCGGTCTGGAATTTCAGTTCTTCTTTTGTATCTCCGCACAGCTCATTATATTTTTTATACATAGTATCGGACGAAGCGCTTATATTTTTCGGGAACAACTTTTCAACCGCTGTTAGTTCATCCTGCATGTCCGACAGCAATTTGTGCTTGACCTCAACTTTTTGCTGTTCAATCGCAGCATCCAAAGAAGCAAAATCATACTGAGGACCCATCTGATTATACTCTCTCCTGTCGGCACTGTTTTCATCAAGCAGGCGGCGGTACGTATCATATTTATTCTCGACAGTAAACCGCCATTTTTGTACATACCGGTAGCGGATACTTAACTGCGTTTCCTGATCGACTTTATCGATAACCCAATAGTATACGGGTATCGTTGTATTGACCGGGAAAAGGCAAAGATCATTCTGGTCCGCTGCCTCGTCCGTGACCTTGGAAATCGGTTCCTGACCTTCATTGAACGATGATGTAAAGTAATTATGGACGGATCTTTTTGCATTTGTCTGCAAAACCAAATAAACATTTTCATCAAGCGGACCCGGAAACTTTATAAAGTATTTTTTGTCCTGCTGGAGGATAAAATCTTCTTCATCATTTTTGAGTTCGATATAACCTCTTTCCTGCGGCTGAAGCGGAGGGACAGGCACTAATTCCTGAAATGTCGCACAACCGCTGAGAAGAATAAATACGACAGGGATTACACGGTGGATTCTCATATGTACATTGCCTTTCACTTGTGGATTTTTGTTTAATATACATTTTTTACGTCGGATTGCAAGATTCTACGGCCTTTTTCTGCGGTTTATAACAGTAAAGGTTAGACTTCATCAAATATGTTTTGTTCCAAAGACGGGAAAAATAGAATTATTACCGATTGACAGCTGAATTAATATTTATTATTAAAATAAATTAACGCTTATAGAGATTCGGCTTATATATTGAATGATAAATGCGTGTTCCATTATCGAACCGGCAGCAGCTTTTTCTGCTTGAAAGTAATGGTTTTAAGAGACTGTCAGCGGAAGCGAAAAATAAAATTTGGCTCCTTTGCCAATTTCACCCTCTGCCCATACTCTGCCTCCATGCCGGCTGACAATATTCCGAACAATTGCGAGTCCCACTCCTGTTCCTTCGAAATCCTGTACTTTATGGAGGCGTTTAAATACATCGAATATTTTTTCTGCGTACTGCATGTCAAATCCGGTACCGGAATCCTCTACCTTATATATAATCTCATTTTCGCACTGCCTGCCTTCGATAGCTATAACAGCACTTTCTTTTTTTGAAGAATATTTTATTGCATTTGAGATTAAATTCAGCCAAACCTGGCGGATTAAAATCGGATCTCCATACGCTTCGGGAAGTCTGCCGAGATGCAGTGTGATCCGCTCGCGTGCTTCCTCGGAAGTGAGTTCTTTGAATACTGTTTCTGCAAGCTTCACCATATCGATAACCGACATATTCATAGACGAATATGAGACTCGGGAAAATTCCAGCAATTCGTCTATCATAACCACCAGCCGTTTTGCCTGTTCGCTTACGACTGAAAAAATGGCTTTCCCTGGTTCATCAAAAAGATGATTATAATCATTTTTAAGAGTCGTTGTATAGTCTTCTATTGTCCGGAGAGGTGTGCGCAGATCATGCGATACAGAAAATGCAAACGATTCAAGAGCCTTATTTGATGCTTCAAGCTGGGCCGTCCGTTCTTGCACCTTTTGCTGCAGCTTTCTGTTCTGTGCACGTATACGTGAGGTTCTTACCTTATACCCAGAAATCAATAAGCCGATTACTCCCAGAATTACCATTGACCGCAGCCACCACGTCTCCCAAAAAGGCGGATCAATGACTATCTCCAGTGAAGTTCCCGCATTATTCCATATACCATTGTTATTTGAACCTTTTACTTTAAAAATATATCTGCCCGGATTAAGTTTTGTATAGGTTGCATAGCGCCTGTTGCCAATAAAGTTCCAATGTCTGTCAAAACCTTCCATTATATACGCATACATGTTTTGCTGGGGAACAGAATAATCTAACGCTGCAAATTCAAAAGAAATCACTTCGTCTTTGTATGAAAGGTCTATTCTGTTCGTTTCGGATATCGCTGCCTTAAGAAGGTACCGTCCATCTGAACCCGGCCCGATCGGTATCGATTTGTTAAAAAGGCGAAAATCAGTTAAAGCTATTTGCGGTTCACTGCTGTTTTCTTCCAGTTTTTTCGGATTAAATATATTGAATCCGTTTCTGCCGCCAAAAAATATTTCGCCGGTAAGACTCTTATATGCAGAATTCACATGAAACTCATTGTCCTGCAGTCCGTCATAGACCGTGAAATTTCTGAAACTCTCCGTTCTGCGGTCAAATTTTGAAAGGCCTTTATTTGTGCTGATCCACAGGTTATACTGTTCGTCTTCGACAATTGCATGTATGGTATTCGAAGACAGGCCGTTATTTTCATAATAAGCTGAAAATTTATTCTTCGCCGGATCAAACCTGTTTAATCCGCCTCCGGCTGTGCCAATCCACAATATACCTTCATGATCCTGGCATAGACACAGCACCTTGTTGTCGCTTAAACTGTTAAGATTCTTGGGTTCGTGTTTGTAATGTATGAATTTCTGCCTTGTTTTGTCAAAGCAGTTGAGTCCGCCGGTATTCGTTCCGATCCATAGCCTTCTGGAATTATCCTCCAATATGCACCATAAATAATTATCGCTGATGCTGTTCGGATTTTGCGGATCAAATTGATAATGTATAAAACCGTCCTCCGCTTCATTATACCTGTCTAAACCTCCTCCGTTCGTCGCGATCCATAAAATTCCTTCTTTATCCACATAAATTCCGAATACCATGTAATGTGCAAGTCCGCGTTTATTATTCACATTAAAAAAGTACTGACGAAATTTCTTTTTCACCGGATCAAAACGACTTATACCGTTGCTTGTCCCTGCCCATATAAATCCCTTCCTATCTTTCGTTATGCATCGTATATCATCATTGCCCATTGTATTGGGAGCATCAGGATTATGATAATAGGAAAAGAATTCCTCCTTTGTCCTGTTAAAAAAAGCCAAACCGCCGCCCCTTGTGCCAATCCAGATTGATCTTCCGCCATCTTTAACATCTTCATAAAAACAACTTACGTTGGCATTAAAGAGGCTTCTTGGATTCAAGGGATCAAATTCATAATGCAGAAATTGGCTTTTTTTCGTATTAATCTTGTTGATTCCGCCAAAATCTGTGCCTAAATAAATTATGCCCGTCCGATCCTCATATATACAATGAATCAGATTGCTGCTGATACCGTCAGGATCAAATTTATTCATCTGGTAATTAATAAACCGATCATTTTTTCGATCGTATTTCACCAGTCCGCCGCCGTACGTCGTTCCCCAAAGCGTACCCGATTGATCGACCAGCAAATCAGAGAAATAATTATTGCTTACATGATGAGGGTCACCGGGATTGTACTCGTAGTGTATGAACCTGCTGCTCCCGGGATCGAGCCTGTTCAAACCACCGTAATGTGTTCCAATCCATATCGCTCCCCTATTATCCTTTTCTATACACGTAATACAATTATCGCTTATGCTGTTATGATCCTTCGGATTATGCTTGTAATGTATAAAATCACCTGTTTTATTATCGATTATATCCAAACCTTGATCTGTGCCGATCCATATATTGCCAAGGCTGTCCTCGAAAACAACCCGGATAAAATTACCGCTGATTGAATTCGTATTGTTCGGATCATGATAATACCTTGTAAATATATTTCGCCCGCTATCAAGTTTTGTCAATCCGTTGTCGGTGCATATCCACAGGTCGCCGTTTGACGCTCCGAAAATTCGCCTTGTACGGTTATCTGTGAGGTTATCCGGCTTTTTCGGATTCGTAATATAGACTTTAAATTTCTCCGTCCGGTAATCAAAAGCATTCAGTCCGAATTCCGTGCTTATCCAGAGGATGCCTTCTCTGTCTTCAAAAATATACCTTACTGAATTTTGACTCAGGCTGGTCGAATCGTTTATATTGTGTTTAAAATACTTAAACTGATAACCATCATACCGGCACACACCGTCGTATGTTCCGAACCACAAGAAACCTTTATAATCCTGACATATGGATAAAACCGAACTCTGGGAAAGTCCTTGCGCGCTTGTCAGTTTTTCAAATCGGATTCTATTCCGCTGTGAATTAAGAATTTGCGGAGTAATAAGAACAAAAAGAATAAACAAAATAGAAATCTTTTTTATCAGCATATGATATCTATTCCGTTTTTTATGGATTACCCGGAATTTTCCGGATTCATCATACCTGAGAAAAATCTACTGTTTCAATTAATAAATAGCAAATAAAAAAATCCGACAATGCTTCTAGTGCTAACAGTGCTTTTAAAACAGTATTATTTATTAATAATCCTCATTTATCCCATAATGGCGTCTCTTACAATCTCACAAATAATGAACTAGTTTTACGCAGTACAGCTCCCCCAACTTATGGCTCGTATAATACGTTGTAATTTTGGTATAAATATTGAAGAGGAAATAACTAATAGTTACATGCAGATTTATAGAGCACATTTAAACATTTTTTCTTTTTAATATTCGCCCATAGATCTCTGTCATTTCCCGTAATCTTGGCGCTATTTCCGGTTTTACCATATTCCACGAAAATCGCCACTCCCAGTTTCCTTCGATTGTTCCCGGATAATTCATTCTTCCTTCAGTCCCCAAATCCAGTACATCCTGAAATGGTATAATCGCCATATCAGCAACCGACTGCTGGGCTGCTTTTATTAAATCCCAGCTTATTTCATGCCCATCTGTTTTACAATAACGCCTCGCAAAATCTCTCTCTCTCTCCGAAGCTTTTTCATACCATCCTTTTGTTGTATCGTTATCATGTGTTCCCGTATACACAACAAAATTCCTTTCATAATTATGGGGAAGAAATATATGATCTGCATCAGCAGAAAAAGCAAATTGCAGGACTTTCATTCCCGGATAATCGAATTTTTCTTTTACTACAACGACAGGCGGAGTTATAACACCGAGATCTTCAGCGATTATCGGAAGCCTCCCGAGTGTATTTTCTACGGTCTTAAAAATATCCGCCCCGGGCCCTTTTACCCACTTTCCTGTTCTCGCTGTTTTTTGCGCTGACGGGATCTTCCAGTTGGCTTCAAATCCCCTGAAATGATCTATTCTGATTATATCAAACAAATCAAAAGTCCTTCTAAATCTTTTCATCCACCATTCATATTTATTTTTCTTCATCACATCCCATCTGTACAATGGATTTCCCCAGCGTTGTCCGTCCTCGCTGAAATAATCCGGCGGTACGCCCGTAACCGAAGTCGGATTTCCCTCTTTATCCAGCAAAAATTCATGCTGATTTGCCCATACGTCTGCACTGTGATGAGCTACAAAAATAGGAATATCCCCGACAAGTCTGACACTTTTCTCCTGCGAATATTTTTTAATTATTTGCCATTGTTCGGCAAAGCACCACTGTGAAAACTTGTTGAAGTCAACCAGCTGTTTTAATTCCTGTTTCACTTTCTTCAATACATCTGGCTTGCGGTGAACAATATCTTTCTCCCATGAAGTCCATTCTTTCCAGCCATGTTTTTGATTCAATGCCTGGAACAGCGCATAATCTTCGAGCCATGATTTTTCCTTCTGACAGAATATTTCATACTGCTCTCGATCACGACTGTTATTCTGTTCGAAATAATTTGCAGAAGCTTTATAAAGTTTTTCCATACGATACTCTATTGCAGCCTGATAATTAATTCTTGTCCCGTTGCTCCCGGGCCTATCGTCAAGATCTTTATCAGTCAGCCATCCGCGGCAGCATAATTCCTGAAGATCAATAAGCAATGGATTTCCGGCAAAAGCTGAATTCGACATATAAGGTGAGTTCGCCATTCCGATCGGCCCCAGAGGAAGCATTTGCCAGATTGACTGGCCTGCAGAGACGAGCCAGTCAATGAACTGAAAAGCGGACGAACCTAGATCGCCCGATCCGAAAGGACCCGGCAGGGATGTCGGATGCAAAAGTATTCCGCTGCTTCGGGGGAACCTCATTCAAGTATCTTTTCTATAATTAATTCCTAAAATTTAATAATGTCAGCAGTGTTAACCAAATTGATAAATGATCTTTCATAGCAAGTATACCATATTCATAATTGCAGCCGTGTCAAACTTAATTAAGCAGTCAATTAAACGCAAGTAAAAATATATGGAAGATTGTGGAAGATATAAATAAACGCTTCCATTATTTTGCAGAGTCCGGCGCCTTGCCCGACAATGCAGCATTTCCGCCAGGATGCGAGATCGACTTTCCATCCCTCAGAATCCGTCATATCACCAGCCAAAGTCCAAAGGATCCAGCATTTGATGAGTATTAAGTAATTCTCTTTAATTTCTCAATACATATTAGCCGCATTATGAATCATACGGCTATTTATTATAAAACACTTCGGGTTTCATATAATATTTATTCGATGGCGGGATACAAATATAGAATCTGCCTGCGGCAGGCAGGCCTGCCTGCGTGCCATAGGTACTACGGCAGGCAGGCGATCACCAGATCGGATAGTAATAATATGATTGCGTAAAAAATATACATCATCGAGTTAGGAGCTGCCTTTCCCATTGTCTCACAAACGGGGGACTCTGCACTGCATAATTAATTCTATGATTGTTTGCTACGAAAACTCAAAATTTTTCGTATAACCAGATGTAAAATTTGTTAACGGCATATATAAGACAAATCATTTTTTGATCTGCAACTGCCCGTTCCATTGCTTCTAAAACAGAGAACTCCAGCCTATCAGCAAAAAAGTGTTCTGCTTTTTACGTATTTCGAACGAAAATCCACAATTATCCATATAGGAATTATCCTAACTACAAGTCAGGTTTTTTCGTATTCACTTTATAAAAAAAAAGAGCTTTTTATAACTTAACAATAATGTGATTTTTCCAGATCAAGGGGCATATTATGAATAGATTTGGTTTTCTCTTTTATATTGGTTTTTCCGTATTCGTCTCCTCCTGCGCAACAACGGGGATACAAAACGAATCATTTAGTGATCGGACTGACATTGTTCGCTGGTCCGACACTACAAAACTAAGCTGGGAAGATTTCACCGGCACACCTCCCGACAATACGACACTTGATTTTGAAATGGTTGTTCTAACTCCGGCAGAATTTCAAGAACCCTCGATTTTCAGATCTGCGTCCGCAAAAGTCGAATGTTATATGGTAAAGGATGCATCCTGGGTAATAAAATCAAAGGAAAAGAAACAACTTCTGGCATACAATCAAATAATGTTTGATATATGTGAATTATCTGCACGAAAATTGAGGAAAGCGATTTCAGAAGCCGATTTTGAATTGCTGGGTTCTTCTGAATTATTTAATAAGATTTATAACGATAACAAAAGAGAATTGACAAATACTATAGACTCATACCATTCTGAAACTGAATCCGGAATAAATACCAAAAAGTTGAAGGAATGGCAGGAAAAGGTCGTAAGAGAATTGAGTATTCTTGAAGACTTTAAGATTGAATAAAAAATAATTTTTATTTAGCAGCCTGAATCATCTCAAATTATATATGGTACTTTCAATTACAAAAAAATATTTGAATTATCTTTTTTTACTGATTTTTCTGATCTCCGCTTCCATGTTTTGCCAGGAACAAAAACCCGATTCCGCACAAAATATTATTAAGACTTCCGTATCCAAGTGTTCAAAAAATAAAAAAGTGCTGGTCGTTTTTCATGCTTCATGGAATGCATGGTGCAGATGGCTTGATTCGGCGCTTGAAAGTCCGGAAATTAAACCGATAATGGAAAAATACTTCTTAGTTGCCAAGATACACGTGAAGGAATTCGGCAAAAATTCACAAACAATTGAAAATCCCGGCGGTCAGAGTCTGATGAAAGAGCTGGGTGGGAAATCCGAACTTCCTTTTATTGCGGTACTGGATAAAAAGGGAAAAATGGTTGCTAATTCCAATTTATTGCCGAAGAAACAAAACATTGGTTACCCGGGTTCACAAGAAGAGATTGCCGCTTTCATCAAGCTTATCAAAAAAACAGCGCCAAAAATCACAAAAAAGCATATCAATACCATTTCCAAATACCTGAATAGAAATGCACCTCTTTAAAAAGTAAGATTGGAGAATGAAGAATTATGAATAGAATAAGAATACCGTGGAACAAGTAAAAAAAAGAAGAAGGAAACGACTAAAAACATTGCTATAAATAAGAATGCAGAAATATACAGTGCAGGAATTTATCGCCAGGGCAAATTTATCCGCTTCTAACGTTCGTCAGAAGTGTCAAATGGATCTTTTCGCTTCAGCAAATCCTGCCAGGATTCGTTCAGAATCTCTCCACGCTTTGTGGAATGAACCAGAAAATAATCATTAAATCCGGTTTGATCAATAAACACAAATTCAACACCGTTTTCCAATTGACGATAACTCCAGATCTCATATGATTTTTTATCCTGCATATTTGGATACCGCTGTGTTTCGTCAGGTTTGCCGTATCGTATATATACTCGCCCGCGATCAGTCTGCCATCCTTTTTTTGATGAAGTATAAAATCGTTCATTTACAACCGCAACGCGCTCTTGAAGCATTCTCCGTGTATATGCCTGCTTGCCGGCTGTATTCTGCTCAATGTTAAACCATAAATTTTCCAGGTACCGTCTGCAAGCGTCTGCAGATTTCAATTTCGAAAAGATCTGTGTTTCTTCCGGTTGAACAAGAAACTTCATTATACGGAACTCATCGCGCAGCTCTTCAATCGACATCGTCCTATATTCGGGAATTCCCTCATATATACGGGCAGTATCGAGTATTTTTACTTGAGGATTATATAAAAACACCGGACGGCTGTTCGAAGCAAGAACTTTTCCTGTGGAATCACTTACACTGTATTCCAATAAGTATTTACCAGAAACAAATGAACCAATACTCATCTTAAACACATCAACTATATTGCGTGATGCAACATTGCGCTTTCTTTGCCGGGATTTTACTGATTTCTGCGATGAATTCATAAGACTGGCCGTAAACGTATACAATTCTGGAGCGGAAAGGTTATAGAGCTCAACATAAGAAAACAACACAGGCATATACGATGCGCCGAATGTACAACTAGGATTCGGAATAACTTGATAGGAATTCTTGTAAAAGGAATTTTTCAAATCTGTTGAAGGAACGATCTCAGAACATAGTTCAATATCACTTACTGATTCCTTTTGCGGCTTGCTTCCGATTTCGATTTGAAACGAAGAACTGTCGCTTTTCGCGGCATCATTAACATCCATGCACCGAACATCCACTCTGTAAATATTTCTTTCCAATTCATATGTAGTATTGTTAACCACCATGCGAGCCCGCGCAAGAGCCTGTGAATCCGGATAACTTAATACAACGGCATATCGATTGTTAAAAACAATCTGCCCGTCAGTATTTCTGGTTATCATTATGAATACATCTGCCTTTCCATGTATTCCAGAGTCATCCGTTTGCATTGCTGCAAGTGACGGGTAGAGACCTGTGGATATTTCAACGAATGCAGTTGTATCGTTTTTCCAGAATCGATTATAATCGACATTCAAAATAAAATGTTTACCTGAAGGTTTTGACTGAGAAAAGGCATTATGAACCAGTAGAATAAAAACACATAAACTTAAAATTTTATTTTTCATTTTCTATTTCTCCGAAGGCTTTATTTCGGATATTCGACCGCATTTCAAAAAGATATCTGGTATATGAAGATGCAGGTGAAATATTTCTCAATCGTTCGAGACATCGATCACCATTTTCCAACTGTCCCGATAAATAATAGGCCCTGCCTAAATTAAAAATCACCTGATTATCAGCTTTATCGGACTTTTCCAGGTACTGTATGGCATCATTAAGATTGTTATTCTTAAGAGCGATTTGACCCAGCCATTTCATTGAAAATAATGTCTGGCGGTAACGCAATGATTGCCGTAAGATCTGTTCCGCGCGATCAAATTCTTTTTGTTCAAGTAAGATTGTTGCCGCTTTTTGATAAAATTCCATCTCCTGCGGAATTGAAACTATAAGTGCGTTATATTCGTCCAACGCTTTTTTCAGTTCACCTTGCCGTTCGTGGTACTCGGCGAGCTCCATATGGCCGGCCTGCAGACTGTACTGCGTACTTTGCATGACTCTAAAAGCAATCTCTTCTACTTTTGTTCGAGGCCGATAATCCTGTATAAACCGATTCGGGACACTGCTGGGCAGAAACGGCCAGCCTGCTTTCAGATGACGTACGACGATATCTGCATATACACTATCCAGCTCCGTTATGCCATTTCCATGTTCGGCAGTTATTCCATCGATCTTCCATTGAGACTGGATAAATTCGTGATTTCTCATTGTTTCATAAAATGATTTCGCAAGAAGAAAATAACCTTCTTTATTTGGATGCAAATGTTCCAGCATTAAAGAATTACCGATAAGCTGATGCACAGATGCCTGCTCAAAAATTGAGACTGTATGTGCAAGAGGAACTTCATATTTTTTTGCCAGATTTCGTAGAATATCGTTAAACTCCTCAGGTGCACGAAAGCGAAGCGCATCATAATCCTTCGCGTTAATATAATACTGGCGGGCTTGATCAAAATGCTCTTGACGTTCCTCTTCCTGTGCATTTTCATAATAAACTTTAGCGGAATGCCCATTCTCATCATCAACGGAAATAAACGGTGCCTGATCTCTTAAATTGCTGACCAATTCTGAAAGGATCACAGGTACCTTATTCTCTGCGGCTTTTTGAAGAAGTGCATCCATGTTTTCTTCAAATTGCTTTTTACCTGCTTCATATAACGGACTTTTCATCGGTATGGTTTGTTCGGCAACGATGCGTTCCATAAGTGTGGCTGATGGATCACTCTCAGAACCATGAAACAGCAGGTTATTGACCTTTGTCTTTGTCCAACTGAGAAAATCCCGCAGGACTAATAAAATTTTAATCGACCGTAACTTTAAATAGGTTCGTATAAGCCATCGTGAGGGACCAAAAGATTGAACCGAACCCACACCTAACGCGCCGTAATATTCGTTATGACCTGCATAGATAAGCAGAGCATCCGGCGATTGCCGGAGAATATCATCTGTTAAATCCAGCAAGGTATAACTATTAACAGCCGACATACCGACATTAATAACCTCAATCTTTTTTTCTGGAAAAGTGTTCGTTAATGCCCGTTCCAGTATATTGGGAAACGATGCATTAGTTTCGTACGGAAATCCTGCAGCAGAAGATTCTCCCAAAACGAAAATACGGTAGCAATTCTGAGGTTTTACTTTCAGAAACAACTGTTTCGGTGGAGTAGGAATTATGGTTTGAGCTGTAAAATAACGACGTGCAACGTTTGGATTAAGCATTAGGAATTTTTCATTCCCCGGTGGACCTTCTGCAAACAAATCGACGTTGCCGCCATACTGGAAAACTCTAAGGGCAGCCTCCGCCGCCAGAAGAATGAGAAAGATAATGGCGATGGTAATTAAGATAAACCACTTTTTTTTCTCCGGAGATATTTTTGATGCCACAACCGCAGCAGATTTTTTTTGTGTTACGGAAGATTTCATTTATTCCAATTCAACCTCTACAGTATGCGATACACCATCATCATAATTAGGTATCTTATTCCCCTCAACCCGCTGGCCGTCAATTATCAGGTATCGAACACCTTTATGAATTCTCCTGGAGTTTTTAATTGTGATATGGTATGTACTCGTTCTGAATTTTCGAATCACTTTAAATAATTTCCATGATTTGGGGATACAGGGATCTAATACCAAACCATCATAGTCAGGACGAACTCCCAGAATAAACTGGGATAAGGCAACAAACGACCATGCCACTGTGCCTGTGAGCCATGAATTCTTTCCCTCTCCCGGCGTCGGTGCATCTTTACCGGCAGTCATCTGACTATAGACGTATGGTTCTGATCGGTATATGTCGATCTGATCTTCTTTTGTCGGAGGACAGATACTTTTATAATATTCCATTGCCTGATCGCCTCTGCCAATGATCGTTTCGGCGATTTGAATCCAAGTATTATTATGTGTAAAAATTCCGGCATTTTCCTTATAACCCGGAGGATACGAACTGACTTCTCCCAAATGTACATAATAATTCGAAAATACGGGCTGTTGCAGAACGATACCATTTGGAGTTGCCAGGTGTTTCTTTACACTATTCAGAGCTTTCATCGCATATCCGTTTTCTATGCCGGCTCCACCAAGCACGCACCAGCCCTGACTTTCGATGAATATTCTGCCTTCTTCATTCTCCTTAGAACCGATTTTTCTCCCGAAGGCATCATATGCACGCAAAAACCATTCACCATCCCATCCGTGCTGATATATCGTCTCGCGCATTTCCTCCGCATGCCGGCGATATTCCTGAACTTCACTGTCTGATCCCATAGCGGCCAGCAAGTTGGCCATTTCTTCAGCAGCATTACAAAATAAACCGGCAATCATCACAGACTCTGCAGTTTTGTCATTTTCTATATGCCCTGCAAGCTGAAAACTTTCACCTGGAGTCGATGAAAAACAATTGAGGTTCAGACAATCATTCCAGTCTGCATGGCCTATAAGTGGAAGTCCATGAGGCCCGCGATTATTCAGAGTATACCTGAGCGAAAGATGCAGATGATCCAGCAACGTTGCGTTTGAATTTTCAATATCGGCATAGCCGATTTTCTCATAAAGAATGGTTCTATCGCCTGTTTCTTTTATATATGCAGTCGTCGAGAGAATAAGCCACAACGGATCATCATTAAAACCTCCGCCTATATCTGCATTTCCCTTTTTAGTAAGCGGCTGGTATTGATGGAAACATGTACCGTCAGATAATTGCGTGGCTGCAATATCCAATATCCGCTCCCTGGCACGTGACGGAATGATATGGACAAATCCAAGAATATCCTGGTTGCTGTCCCGATATCCCATACCTCGGCCGATTCCGGACTCATACAGCGAAGCCGACCGCGACATATTGAATGTTACCATGCATTGATACTGATTCCAGATATTCGCCATCCTGTTGACAATAACATCCGGTGTTTGTGCTGTGTACTTTGATAATAGGTCTGACCAGTATTTTTTTAATTCCCCAAATGCAGTATTTACATCTTTAGAAGTTTGATAGGATTTCCTGACTATTTCAAACTCATCTTTTCGGATTGTTCCGTCTTTATTAAATTTATGCTCGGGTGAATTTTCCGCATATCCCAGAAGAAAGTTTATCGTTTTTTCTTCACCAGGTTTTAAAGAAATATCAATCTGATGAACTGCAACAGGCAGCCATCCGTATGCAGTACTGTTCCTGCATTTTCCTTTCAGGATCGCCTGAGGCGCCTCCAGGCCGTTATGCACGCCGATAAATGCATCCCTGCTGGAATCATATCCGCTGGTTTTGGTGCTTGCGGCAAAATATGCATAGTGGTTTCTGCGTTCGCGGTATTCTGTTTTATGGAAAATCACACCGCTTCCGATTTCTACCTGGCCTGTAGAATAATTACGCTGGAAATTCGTCATATCATCCTGTGCATCCCAGAGGCACCATTCGACATATCCCCACAAACGGATTTTCTTTGGAGCACGTGATAGATTTTTTAGCTGTACAAACCAAACTTCATGCCTGGAATTGAGCGGAATAAAAAACAAAGTAGATACTTCCAGGTTTTTTTTCTTGCCGGTAATTTTAGTATAACCAAGTCCATGCCGGCACTCATAGGCATCGAGCGGTTCCTTCATCGGTTTCCACATCGGATTCCATATGGTATCACCATCTTTGATGTAGAGATAACGTCCGTTGCTGTCCATCGGAATATTGTTATACCGATAGCGTGTTAACCTGCGCATCCTGGCATCCTGATAAAAACAGTAGCCGCCTGCCGTATTGGAAATAAGTCCGTAAAAATTTTCAGTTCCTAGATAATTCAGCCACGGGAGAGGTGTGTCAGGCCGCGTGATCACATATTCCTGTTCTGCATCATCAAAATGGCCGTATTTCATTTTCTATCTTTCAATAATTTGTATTCATGACTGCAAACGTATATCCATCCTGCTATCCGTCATCAGAAAAATACCAGTCTTGCTATTCTCAAACATTTTTTCCTGTACTAACCGAACGGCATCAGGTAATCATTCACTAAACATCTCTTGCCTCTCACAGCCTTAACGGTTCAAGAACAAGTGTTAATCCATTTTTTTCATGACACATAACAATAGTTATAAATTTTTATCATATGGAATGTAATACAATTTTCCTATCGATAAAACTTATTGCATACTTCTGATAAATCATTTTTTTGAAGCCGGAATAATTAATTCAGTTGATTGCTGACCGTATTTCGCGTCCAGTTTATCCCACCAATTGAACTTGAGAATTGTTGTGGTTATCAAAAGAATCAGAAGGCAGATGATCAACGAGAAGAAATCCCGCAATACTAAAAAAACAGGAGTTGCCATAAGAGTAATCTGCCAGCAGACACCTACCACAACATTTAGCATATCACTCTTAAAATTTTTGTTTGGGACAAAATTGGGATCACATCTCATGACTTTTTCACTTATCGGTTTCCAGAATCCCCATGGCCGCACGGTATAATAGAACCGCATGAGTACTTCATCCTGTTCTGGTTTAGTGAGGAGAGTTCCGAGCAAGCAGCCCAGAATCGAATTCAGAAAAATGATCGGGAAGGAATTCATATTCGGATTTGCAGGAATCGGCCAATCGTTTAAAAACGGAATTAAATTGAAATATTCGAGTACCAGCAAAATAAGTGAGGTAGAAATTCCAGCAACCATACCCCAGAAATAACCGTATCCATTGAATCTCCACCAGTACCATTTGAGAACATTTGCTGCGGTATAACCGCCCCAGAGAGACGCCACAATCCACAAAGCAATTTGATTTATCGATTCGACAAAAAATCCCATTGTAATGCCCACTACGACAACAGCTATTGAGGCAATATAACTCATACGGACATATTTCTTTGGCTCGGCATTAGGATTAACATACCGTTTATAAATATCGTTGACAATGTATGCAGGCGCTGCATTTACCGTTGCGGCAAAATTACTCATGAATGCCGCTATAAATCCGGCCATAAGTAAACCAAGCAAACCAGCCGGCACATACAACGAGAGTACTTCCGGCAATATCGCTTCAAAATCCGGCGAAGTAATTGAGCTTTTATACAGGTTGTCAAAATTTGTTAGTGCAAGAACCGTAAGGCCCGCTACCATAAAGTACCGTGTCGGATTCAGAACGACGCTTACGAGGGAATTCATTTTTGCAGCTTCTTTCGGACTTCTTGTGGAAAGGATGCGCTGCATATCATAATTGGGTGCCGGACCTGCAGCTGCCACAAAAATGCCTTTAAATACCATCATGCCGAAAAATAATCCAAACATTGAGTAACCATCGTTTTTAATCCATTCATTAAATGCTGTGACCTTGGATGCAGCAGTTGAATGAACCGTTGTCCAATCAATATTTAAATTTAAGCCGAATGTCATATTACTCCATCCGTCCGGTAAAACACTCTGGATAGTTTCCGGAGAGACATGAACCATAGCAATAATGCCGATAGCAATTGCTGAGACAGACAGGATGCAATATTGCAGAACTTCCGTTGCTACAACACTCATCATGCCGCCCTTGACCACGTACACTGTTGTGATCGCCATGAGTATAAGAGCATAGACATTGGCATTGATCTGAGGGTACTGGGCAAGAGTCGCAGGATCAGTGAAGAGCGGCGGAAGAAAGGCTGCCGCGAATTTTCCAATTCCTTTAAATCCATAAGATAGAAATCCTATGACGCTAATGAGAGCAAAGATAACTACAATGAAATGTGAAAGAGTCGCTCCCTTATCTGTGCCGAAACGAGTTTTCATCCACTCAGCACCTGTCATAACATTTGACCGCCGCAGCCATGGTGATAAATATACCATTAAAAAAATTTGGTTAAATACCGGCCAGATCCATGGAATCCACATACTTTTCATGCCATATACAGCCAGCCAATAAACAAGAAGCATAGTGCCTGCAATATCGAACATTCCAGATGCATCGGAAATACCGAGGAAATACCAGGGGATGCTGTTACCGCCGAGAAAATAACTTTTTATGTCTTTCGACGCACGCTTTGAAATGTAAAAGCCAATGAAAATAGTGGTAATCAAATACAGCAGTATAATTGCTAAATCGATAATATGCAGGTGCATGCTGATAACTCCGAATCTCTATTAGAACCTATTAAAATAAAAGCGTCTGCAACTAACGCGTCACAGACGCTTTCAATAAGCATGATATAACTTTTACTTCAACAGCAGCATCTTCTTTGTTTGAATGATATTTCCAGCTTGTAGCCTATAGAAATACACACCACTGGCAAGATTATGGCCAGAGAAGGTTGCTTCGTGGGTACCTGCAGCACGTACACCATTAACCAATTCTGCAACTTCCATGCCTAAAATATTATATACTGTCAGACGCACCTTGCTTGTTGTTGGAACCGAATAGGTGATCTTTGTGCTCGGGTTGAACGGGTTGGGATAGTTCTGTTTGAGCCTGTATTCAGATGCAACATTCGGAAGTGTCTCAACATCCGTCTCGCTCTGATCAACCAAGAGAATCGTTCCAAACAATGACGGATTCTGCCAGGTTAATCCATTGGTTGTCCACCAATGCAATACCGATTTCTGAGGAACCGAGCCGGCCCGTGAACCGCTGGAGACTTCAAATCCAACATTGTTATCTGCAGCAAGGAAATTATACCCACCGGGGAGGTCTTCTTTCGGAATGGCAATTTCAAAGTTTACACCAGTTATAGTACCGCCAAATCCGGGAATCGATGTAATCAACTGCGTTGCCCATTCACCCTTGATACCGCTGATTTTACCTGTATCTGCCGGTAATTCCGGATAGACCCAGCGCCATTGCACGCAATTGGTATCGTAGGTTGTTCCCTTGTTGTTTTTGCCATCCAGGAATACTTCGATGCAGTCATTGTTCCATGGTGATGATTTATCCACTGCACCTTCAAACGATGAGTCCAGTTTAGTAACGAAGAGATAGAGATTGTCATCATCCCACATAGCTCTAAAGGAAGTCATATGATCCTGCCACCGAACCAATAAACTATCCAGTGGACGTCCACCTTCTACCTGGTTCATAGTCACTTCATCTGCGACATCCCACTCACCAACATCCATCTGACCATCGATGGTTACCGAACCTTCCGCTTTGTAGACATTCATTATCGGGCTTGCTTCCTTCGCTACGAGTGTTGCTGTCCCAAACAGTGAAGGATTCTGCCAGGTAAGTCCATTATTAGTCCACCAGTGTATAACAGTACGTTGTGGAATATCAGCGCTTCGGTCGCCATTGGAGATTTCAAATCCGATGTCATTATCTTCACCCAGGAAGTTATAACCGCCCGGTAATTTGTCGCTGGGAATAGCAATTTCAAAATTGTATCCTGTCGGTGTATTTGTATATGCCCATTCTCCTTGCATACTGCTGATTTTACCTGTATCTACCGGCAATTCCGGATAAACCCAGCGCCATTGCACGCAATTGGTATCGTAGGTTGTTCCCTTGTTATTTTTGCCATCCAGAAATACTTCAATGCAATCGTCGTTCCAAGGTGAGGAACGGTCGGGAATTACTGCACGCAGCGATGAGTCAATCACCTCAACAAATAAATACAAATTGTCATCATCCCACATAGCGCGGTATTTCGCAAAATGCTCATGCATAGAAATTATGGTATCAAGGGCATGGCCTTCCACTCTTAACATAGGAACCGCTGTGACTGATTTCCATATCGGATCCAATTGGCCGTCAATGGTCGGTGCAACACTCGCGCGTAAAACCTGCAGTTTGTCCGAGAGAATTGTTTGCTGCTTCTTTGTACCTGCCGTCGCGGATGTGGCAATGAGTACAACGAGCAACAGTACAAAAACCTTAAACAGATTTCTCATGAATACCTCCATTAATTGAAATATATGTTAATTAAGTTGAACAGTAACTGTGAATTAAAATCCAAATCGCATATTTTTTTCAAATTCTTCCCAGAAATCCGCTACAACAATCTTCCATTATATGGCTTTCCAACTTCAGGCAATCCCATTTTAAAAAGACGGTAGTTATTGCTGCCGGCTGTGTCGGGAACAGACGGAAAATTAGATGATCGATTAAGATATATATACCGGCTGTTGTTACTCCAGATGAGCTGATCTGTATTAGCACTTGGCAGTATCGAAGGTTCTTTATAATATGGCATCACTGAACCGTCGCTCTCGATTACAAATATCGAATAATCTGGATTACCCGTCAATGAAAGAAATATTGTACCTGCTGCATCAATATTAAAGGAATTAATGGTACAGGAAGATAATCCTGCTTTTGTACTTACATCAACAACCAACTCATCGTTTCCTAATGTTCCATCAGTATTAATTACATTTTTTGACAGGATACTGCCATAGGATACATAGAGATCATTGCCGATAATTCGTAATTCCGTAATTGCATTTCCGTTATAATGTCCTGTTTCTGTAACAACGTCTGATGTCGATACGCGAAATACCCCCTTATTTCCTGCTGTAAAAATATTTCCACTTGCATCAAAGTCCAGCTTGCTCAGGTTTCCTGCAGCTGAAGGTAATGTAATATAGGGATTTGATACTCTATCCGTTGTTGAAACATCTATACGATATATTCCTCGTTTATTTCCAACGACACAATACAACAATCCGCCCGTACCAAATTTCATATCTGTTGTAGTGGCAAGTGCAGAACCTATACTTTCCTGGCCCATTAGTTTTGTTATATATAAACCATCTCGCGTAACCTGATATAGATTTCTTCCATTATCCATAACGTATAAATAACCGTTTTTATCAAATTCCATTACCGTAAATTTATTGCTGTATCGTGTAAAATCTCCGAACTGTTCGATTGGTTGTTCAATAGTGTAACGAATAGTTGCAGTAGTCATCGCACGCGGAATGGCAATAGTCATCAGGAGTGAATCACCGTAATTAGCCGGCCTGTAAATAGTAATTTGCGTCGGGTCAATGCTTTTTACAATTGGAGATATCCCGCCTATAAAAATCCAATTTGTATCTATCCCGTTAGTTGCAAAGTTCTGCCCCATAATAGTAATTTCCCGAACACCGGACAGAGCTGCATTCGCCGGACTAATACCTGTAATAACGGGACTCGCAGACGGTGTAGTGGTCGTTGCGCTAATGAGTCCCGGTTCTTCATACTCTGTACATCCATTCAGCGCTATTAAAATACCAATGAAGAGGCAAATCGAAGTAATACGTATAATGTGTGTATTCATATATGCACCATAACCTTTACATAGAAAATCTTGCAGTGAATCGTTGTACATTGCCAAATACTCCAAATGGAGTATAGGAGTAATCAAATCCGACAGCGGGACTGATTCCCAATCCCTGTGTCGAAACACCCAATCCATAAGTGAAACTATCTTCGCTGTTATTGCTGGTATATCCGGCTCTAAGCGAGATGACTTTCAGTAACTCATATTCCATTCCAATCTTTAACTGCTCCGGATGCGAACGAGGGTGAGTTGCATCTATAGAAACAATCAATGATTGTTCCGGTCCACCGGGAGAGATAAAATCAAATACATTTGCAGATATACCAATAGTAAAAAGCAGCGGCAATTGGAGACTTTCCACTTCATAGGTTATTTCCTTGGAAAAATTTCTTACTGACACACCAAAAACCAGACTTTTAACTCCCGTTTTATAAATCGTACCGAAATCAAACGCGATAGCATTTGCCCTGTTCTGCTTCGTCACCAATCCCGTTTCAGTCGATATTACACTCTTCCCTAATGATTGATAAGCAAAACGCGCTTGACCGCCAACACCAAACTGGGTTGAAATCATATATGCATATCCGATACCCACGGCTAAGGCAGACGGGCTAAACACTCCTGTATCTATGTACCCATCGGGATTATTCCATACCATCGTACCCTGTAAATCTCCGTAATCCACCGATTGGATACCCAACCCTATTACACCATATTTTCCGGATGCGGGAGCAATAATCACACTGCTCTCGAGGTATTGAATTTCTGCGATCCATGAATTAACACTCACAGATGCATTTACTAATGATGTAATATCCGCCATTGTAGCAGGATTGTAAGAGAGCGCTCCTTCAAATTCACACAGCGAATTCACCGCTCCACCCATAGCTCCAGCCCTTGCATCGGATGTTACATCAAGAAAGCCGAATCCTGTTTGTGCCCATTTGATTTGCCCATCTGCACTGGTCACCAGCATACAGATTAAAATTAGTATTGAGACACAGGATAGTTTCAACCGTTTCACGTTCATTCTCCTTTGCGAATTAAATTCTTACCTAGAGTGATCGGATATACACTTTAAAAGGCCCAATAGCACTTGAATTACTCAGTGTGAATCGCATATAATATAAACCCTCTTCCACACGCACATGATATCGCGCATTAATGAGAGGTACGATGATCGAATTACTGGAGACAAGTACTGTCTGGCTGGCACTGCTTACCAGAACGTTTTCCATTTCGTTTGTTGAACTTACAACAGACGAATCACTCCTAATAAGTTCTGCAACCACGTATTCATTAATATTGTTGCTTGTTGTTGAACTGCCGCCAGTGAGATGGAGGCTGATGTAGATATAGATTTCTTTTGACTGCCCAGCAGTAACACTGAAGGTAGAATATCCAATCTTTGCATCCTCCGGATTACTGATCACAAGCAGAGAGTCGCGCACCAAAGTATCGAGACTATCGGCCAGCTGGTTGAATCGTGACACGATAAGTTGATTGTCTGTATTGTTGGCAAGTGTTGTGCTGTCCACAAGACCGGACAGGCTCCGCATCCGGGCAATATGGCAGTTTGCGGAATCGATAATGTTGCCCAGCGAATCCAAATGATTTTGAGCCAAGTATGGATACACAGCCATTTCAGTGCTTGAGGCCGTATATTCCTGTGCTTTGTATTCACTCGGGAGCAAACTGTCGCATCCAGTCTGTGTAAGAAGCACACAGGCTGCCGCAATGAATGCATAAAGTATAAAGTTGTGTGTTTTAGAATTCATTTCATTCTCCAGAGGTTGAAGGTCACCGAATAATAACAAATTTTCTAATCGCGTTTTCCCCTTTGCGGAACAACTGGCGGCCGGTTCCTTCTTCAAAAATATCCTGAGTAACTTCAAAGTATGCGATGTATATACCGCTGACAACAAGCTGTTCCGAAGATGTCAAGGAATTCCAATATTCATCGCCGCTGGTACTTGTATGTTCTATTGTCTTAATCAGATCGCCAGTTTCTGTGTATATTTTAATGATGCAATAAGCCGGTAAACCGAAGAACGCCAATCGGTCCGGGTTGGAATAACCGAATTGGAGTCCTCTTGCGCGGATATTGTATGGATTCGGAACTACACGAATGTCCGCAAGGCTCTTTCCCGGCACCCTTGTCAAATTAGCGGCTTTGTTTGTCATTGTTAAATATTTGCTGCTTACGAGCGGAGCACCCGGTTGTATAGAATTGGTCGATCCATCATCTTTAGCAACAATATAGTAATAATAATCGAAGCCGCGGCGCGGTGATTTATCACTGAAGGTGTACGCTAGATTGCTCTTATCACAACTGAAAACTTCGTTAAAAGTTGTATCCGTTCGTCCTTCTGCCCGGTAAATTGCATACCCGTTGAAATTCGCGTTTGATTCCGAAGGACTCGGCTGCCAGTTTAATACTATTTGATTACCACCGGATCGCACATTAAACTGTGTTGGAGGCAATGGCGGCTGATCGATATTGTTAAATTGTCCATTATTGTAATTTGTAATTGCACGTTGAAATGTCTGGAAGAGAGAATCCTTGCCTGTAAACACCCATGTATTTTTATAAGTATTCCTGTCGCCTGTTGTACCTCCGCCAGGCAGAGGGAATGGAGCTGATCCGCTAAACCAATTTCTCGCAATCTGTCTTACAAAATCACGATCGGACATAAGTCCTGCAACACCTTCGGCAAATACTATCCGTACGCTGTCACCCATGGCAAATGTATATGGACCGAAACCCTGAGCACAGGAATAGCCTCCAGGATCAGATAATCCTTGAGGATTATTTGCGAAAGATGTCGGCCACCCGGTAACAGGATCTTTGCCAACTTCTTCCGCATGACTTTTTGCCGGGTGGCCTGCTGTCATATAACCGTATTTACGTGTCATCAAGGCATCATCATATTGATCGATGGTTTGTGCATCCTGATCAGAACCCATACGGCGCGTAGTTGAAGGCTGATTAGGATCATCTGAATGATCAGCAGTAGATCTGTCGGCATGCAGCACTACTACACCGGCAAAATTTGTTCCCGCTAATATTGAACCATCAGTATACCGGGGAAGGCCAATATCTTCTAAAACAGAAGGAGCTGTAGAAACCGGGCCGTAATAAGACCAGGCTGCTCGAAAAGGACCCAGATGCGTAGGATTATACACATCGTTAATTGTATTCAAACCCCAGCTTGCACCGGTAGGAGCCCAGGAACTGACCGGCAGGTACGATTCACCGGCAAATCCATAACGATGCTGGAAGAAAAACACTACATCTGTAAGGGGATTATTTAATTTTTGCTGTCCTGTTCCATCTATAATACCGGTATTTTTAAAAACATATTCATAAATAAAATAGTTGTCGTGATATTGCTGTGTATAAACATATACTTTTCTTGTTACATCGATGCCTATTGTAGTATGTATCTTCGTAATCACCATACGATCGCATGGTAGATTGGGATCAACCTGGTCCACATTGTCATCGTAATTCCGGTCGGATGCAGGCACATCATCTACAAGAACCTGGGGATGATCATAGCGCCCAATTTCCATGATCTGTTCAGGATAAATTTCGGAATTAAGGTACAAAAACAGTCTTCCATCGCAAACCACTTTATACGGGTACGTTTTATTGGAAACCGGATCGGCAAAATTTGTAGTTCCAATCCAAAGAGCGTTCCCAACATTCACCCCTTTATTGGTGGTATATAATCCCGGCCAATTCAGCCCATCGAGTTGGTCAGATTGCAGAAACTGCCTGCTTCGCCTGCCATATTCGATTTCCGCACCACCGCTGGAAAACCATTGATGCAGGGAACTCACTTTTACCCATTTGATTTCCTGTGGACCGACTACCTGCGCACAAAGAATTGATGGATAGACCATCAAGAGTGCCAGATAGAAAGCTATTAGTGTTCCGCATCTTTTATTATTTTTTTTATTCATGTGCGTACGACCTTTCATCATCAATTATATCTTGAACGAGAGACTGATACCAAAAAACACCTGCCGGGGATTGAGAAAATCGAAGGAGCTGTTGTTAGGCATGTCAATATATGCTTTATCATCCAATATCTTCTGCATCCGTCCTTTATCCACTTCAGACCAGGCGCCATTCAAATAATTCATGTATTTTTTTGTTATACGATCATAGTAAATGACTGAAGAATTAATAGAAGCAACAGGTATATTGTTGACATTTCCGCTTTGCTC